>JAKSQF010000110.1 GCA_024404235.1 Clostridia bacterium
ATATCCGTGTCAATTTACAGATGTGCAAAAACAGAAAACCGCCGTGCAGAACACGGCGATTTTCTGTTTTAAGGGGTTTGAGGAGAAAATTTCTCTTTCGGAGAAATCTGACCGAAACGGGTGCGGCTCCCTTTTCGGTACGTCTATATCATAACCGGAAAATTTTACGCCATTATGAACGAACTTTGAATTTTTGTTACGAATATTTTTAATATTATATGTCCACAATAAGAACAGCATACAAAAAGGAGTAAAGCTTATGAAATATTATGAAACGCCCCACAGAAAAAATCGCCGCAGCGGATTGATCGTTGCCGCCGCGCTGTGTTTGGTTGCCGTCGGCGCACTTTTGTGGCAGATCACCGCCGCCGATCGGGTCAAAAAAGCCGTACCGAAAAGCGTTCCCCTACCGCAGGTTTCATATTCGGACAACACTTCTTCATATACTGATACTACCGAGCCGCCGACCGATTCCTCCGACGTGGCGGGTTCGGTCGAGGAAGTGCCGTACGAATCGGAAAGCAAGCCGGCCGAAGAGCCGGAGCCCAAAGCACCTGCCTACGTTCTGCCGCTGGACGGAAAAATCATCAAGCACCACAGCGATACGGCGTTGCAGTATTCCGCCACCTATGGCGATCTGCGATTGCACAACGGTGTGGATATTGCCGCCAAAAGCGGTGCGACCGTTGTCTGTGCGGCAGGCGGCACGGTAACGGGCTTTGAAGAAAATGCCCTTTTGGGGCAGACCGTCACGGTCGACCACGGCGACGGCATCGTTGTTCGATACTGCGGATTGGATCACGTCGAGGTTTCGACCGGCGACCGTGTGATTTGCGGGCAGACGTTGGGTGTGGTCGGTACGGTACCGAGTGAATGCGCAGACGAGCCGCACCTGCACCTTGAAATCACCAAGGACGGCAAGCCCGTATCGCCCGAAGATCTTTTTTAATCACTGCCCCCGACCCTTTCGTTTAGGGGCAAAAAATCCCGATCAATGCAAATTTTTCTGCATCGGTCGGGATTCTTTTTTATTTTTGCGGCAGTACCGCTTCCAAACGGTAGATCGGCTGGCCGAGGTCGGTAAAGCGCTTTTCGTATTCGGTCATGATATTGCCCTCAAATCCGCTGTTGTGCAGATCGAGTGAAACGTTCTGCAGACAAAAACCCGCCTGCGTGAACTGTTCGATCGAAAACTCGAAAAAGTGCATATTATCGGTTTTTTGATGAATTTCCGCTTCCGGTGTCATCAACCGCTTATAGATTTCCAAAAAGCCGACGTGGGTCAGTCGGTGCGAAGCATAGCTGTTTTTGGGGAACGGGCAGGAAAAATTCAAAAAAATGCGGCTGACACTGTTTGGGTGCAGATGCCGTTCCAAATACTCTGCCCCACCCTTCAAAAAGCGCAGATTGGGCAGGTTTTCGGCCTGTGCCGCTTCGCAGGCGCTGACCAAGACGTTGGGCGTCTTTTCCACCGCCAGCAGGTTGATTTCGGGGTGGCTTTTAGCGTATTCCACCGCAAACTTTCCCTTACCGCAACCGATTTCAAGATACAACGGCTGTTTCTTTTCAAACCAAGCATCCAGATCAATATAATCCTTTTGCAAAATCGCCGTATTGAAATTACGGTCGTCGCAATCGCTGATATACAGCACGTCGGTTACCGCTTCTAACCGCTCAAGCAGATGTTTTTTCTTTCGCATTCGCATTTTTATCACCGCAAAACATTATACCAAACCTGCGATGAATTGCAAGCAAAAGTTATGCCGCATCGACAAGCAGCTGCAAAACGGCGTTGATATTGCCGACCGTGGCCAGCAATGCCGCTAACGAATCGGCCGCTTCGGTGGCGCTCTTTCGGGCAGATTCGGCATAGCCGGAAGCCGTCACACAACTGGTCAACGCCCCGCCGGCGTAAGACGCCGCACGTTCGGCCGACTCACGGGTATCGGCGACCGTTTCGCTTATTTGACCGAGCAGACCGTTGTTTTGATTGCAGATTTCCTGCGCCGTCTGTACCAAGTCATAAACCTCGGCACGCATTTCGCTCATTTGCTTGACGGCGTGGTTCAAATCACCCCGCTCGGTCGGGGTCAAACGCAACGGAAAATCCTTAAAATAAAGCGAAGCGGGATAGCTGAACAGCCGAGTACCGTCGGACGCCTCGTTGTTTTCGCCCGAAATGATCAGGCAGACACGCAGTTCGCCGCCGGCTTCGGTCAACTCCTGCGGTAATAAAAAGGAAATATTGCCGCCGATATATTCCGCAACCGCCCCCGTCACCGTGCGACCGATGCCGTCGATACAGTCAAAGCGGTAATAGAGTGTGTCATAGTTGTTACGCAAATCGGCTAGAGCTTCAGCCATATCCGCCGTCGGTTCAAAAACAAGCTCGGTCGCAAGGTTTTCACCCTGAACGCCGGCAAATTGCGGTGAAGACGGGCGGACGTCCCGTTTTGAAAAGGTGTAGTTAATCGTTCTTAGCATTTTCTTCCTCCATCAATCGTTCCCGCGCACGGGTGTTGGTCGGTGCCGTGCTGAACAGATCGGTATACGAATAGTAGATATGCCCCGAAACAGCCGGTGTTTGCCGACAGAGTGACGCCTCGTCGGCAAGCAGGGTTTCGTTCATATACCATTCCTCCGTATCGGGCATATTTTTAATGTTGATCTTATAGGCGGCAAGCCCCACCATCAGCCGTACCGATTCCGCGCGGGGGAGCGCCTGCCATTCGTTCAGCAGGTTATCAAAGCAGAAGTCCTCCTGCGGGTAGTTGAAGCCAAAGTACAACTGCGGAATGATCCAATCGACCGTGCCGCTTTCCATCCAGGCGGCCACGTCGGCGTAATAACCGGTGCGGTTTTTTTCGACCGAAGCCGCCGGGCTGACGCTGAACACCAGCGCTTTATCCTGAAACTTTACCGCCGTATATACGGCGCTGATCAGAGCGTTGACGTGGGTACGGCGCCAATCGTCAAGCGGTAACGGATCATCACAGGATTTACAATAATCCGCATACGCTTCCCGATCGAAGGACGGATCGGCCGTCGGATAAAAATAGTCGTCAAAATGGATGCCGTCCACGTCGTAATTCGTCAACAGCTCCCGCACGCCGTCCAAAACCAGACGGCGCACCTCGGCCGAAGCCGGATTGAGGTAGATGCCGTCGGCAAAGCAGACGTTTTGCGTATCCTTCTGCCATTTAACCGCCGGACTTTCTTTCGGCAAAGCCGTTACGTCCGTACTTTTACTGCACACCCGATAGGGATTGATCCACGCATGGAAATACATCCCCGATTGATGGGTCTGCTCGACCATATACGCCAGCACGTCATAGTTATAAGATTTTACGCTGTTGCGCAGCGGAAAAAGCGCGGACGGATAAACGGCATCGCAAAAAGGGCGCACGTGGACGAAAAGATCGGTGATACCCAAATCTTTGCACTGCCCGAGCATTTTTCCGAACGATGCCTTAAAATCGCCCTTTAGAAAGCCGTCCAGTTCAATATAGGAAAGCCACATCCCCACCCGATATTCGGGCGGCCGGTTTTCCTTCGACGGTTGCGACTTCGGTGCGGCACATCCGCACAGCAACATTAAGAGTGTAAAAGCGATCGCCAGCATTTTTCGCATTACAGACCAACCTCCGATAAATTGCGGTAACGCAAGTGTAGTTTTTCAAAGCCGGCCGACCCCGTTCCGGTAAGGGTGAACGGCACCCGCGACACCCCGTACAGACCCGGTCGCAAGAAGTAGGTTGCCGTGCGCGTGACTTTGGGTACGATCTGCCTCAAGCCGCCGCAACCCACCCAAAAAGGCCTTTCGGCACGGGCTACAAGGCAAAGTGCATCGACCGTTTTATTGGTTTCGGGCGTGCCGAAATCCAATGCTTTCAAACGGATCTCATATTCGACCGGCGTATTTTTCACGACCATCTGCTCGTTTTCCGAAATCGGGTAAACGTCCTCATCGCCGGTAAGCCGTGCCGTGTAGCACAGCGATTCATCATTGCCGTCACAACCGCAAAAGACCCATTCTTCCGATTGGGAAAATGCCGACTGTAAGCAAACCCCTTCGGGGAACTGCCAAAAAAGCCAACGCTTGCCGTCAAAGAGCCACGCACGGTTGCCGGCATACAGCAAATAGGCGTCTTCATTCGCCACGGCACGCATATCAGCGCCTGCCGAAAACGCTTCCAACCGTTTTTGACCTTGATCGGACAGAATTTCCACACGACGCTGATTACCCGAAACGACCGAGAACAGCGCATACACCACGCCGTTTTCTTCGACCCACACCAAACGATTCCCCATTTGGCATAGGGTTTCGGGGCAGGAACAACCGACGCTTGCCTGCAGCGGACGGCTGTACGGAATATCCCGACGGTGGAAAAGCGTGTCGCTGTTCGTCAAGGTTTGATCGGTGATTTCATAACGCCCCGCCGTGACCCCGATGCGGAAAATGCAATCGGGCTTAAACGCCACGACCACACCGCCGAACGGACGCAGTGCCGTAACGGGCGAAACGTCGTCGCCGATCTGCACAACGCAATCCTGCGGGAAATAAAGCGGATGACTTCTGCGGGTGACCAGCACCTTGCCGGGATGCTGCCTTGACCCGCCGACGTAAAGATACTCACCGGCAGTTGCAACGCAACCGGCACCGTAGATCCATTTTTTCGCTTCGGGGATGTCGTGTCCGGCCTCCACAAAAATGTTGTTGCCGGGGTATTCGCTCATCTTGTAAATCGGGAAGGCCTTACCGCTGCTGTTTTTGAAACGCAGGATGCCGTCCTGCCGATCACATTCCAGCGTGACCGAAACGCCGCCGAAGGTGGCAACACCACTGTTTTCGCCGTACGGAATGATCCACTCGGCATAGGACGACTGATCCTGATAGACCCGGCAGATGACCGTTTCGTCATCCAGACGTAAAACAGGCAGTTGAAAGGACGAGGACAACCCGTCCGAACTGAAAAAGGCACGGAATCGGCCGTTTAACAGATTCAGCGCTTCGGGGAACTGCGGCGCCGGTGTGTAGGCACTGTTGGCACCGAGTGCTTCCTGATAGCAGTTTCCGCGTCCGTTGATGTAAACCGTCGGGATATAATAATTTCGACTGTCCACCGCCTCCCACGAGGTGAGATCCGCCGTGATTTCAAAGGCGGTATACCAACCCTCTTCGGCAGAAGCGGCGGCATAAACAAAGGCGTAAATTCCGCCGCCCGCCGTCGGAGCGGCCGTGAAAAAGTTGACCCGCTCCGGCACATAGAAAAGCTCCGACGTGACACGGTTAAAGGTCATTTCACCGCATTCACGCATATCGCCCCGACGATCAAACAAGAAGGTGCGTACCCGCGCGTGTGCCATGCCGTCCCACAAAACATCGTACCCCAAGCGGTACAGCACGCCTTCCGTTTCGATCACGCAATCGGTAAATCGAAACGGCTGATAGTATTCCTCCCCCGCTTCGGGCGGCGGGAACACCGCATCGGTTTTGCAAAGCGCCGGTCGGGTTTGCACACGCTCTTCTTTTACATATATATTTCGGCTTTGCGCTTCATCAAGCATTGCCGATAAATCAATTTTTGCTCTTTTTTCAGCCGAGGCCGCAAGAAACGGAAATTTCATGACCGCACCCCGCCGTTATCCCGCGGCAACACGTCGGCAATTTTACCGACGCACGCCTTTGCGCGGGCCCGTTTGGCATTATACAGCGATGTGTAATAGCGGTTGGCCGCACCGTCACCGCAGGCAAGCGCCATCAGCATAGCCATACCGTACAGCAACGCCTCGTTTTGTGCCGGTGTGACCGAAAGCGCTTCGCTTAAAGCCTCGAGCGGCTCTACGCCGAGATCCATACAAAGCTCCCGCAGCATACCGCCGGCATTCCCCGTCAAACCCGTACGCTCGGCAACGTCACGGGTAAACCCGAGCATTGCGGCGGCACGCAGAAAAATATCATATCCGTTCATTCGGTTTCCTCCTTAAGTGACGGTTCTTCTTCCAAAAGGCCGTCCACATCGGCAACAAGACCCGTCGGCAAACGTTTCAAATACTGCTTGCGGTCGATAACGCCTCTATCAAACAGCTCGCCCAAAATACGCACGCTCTCCTCAACGCTGAACGAGGTATCATCGCCGACGTCGACACGGGCGGAAATCAGCAGATCCCGATAGCGTGGTGCCACAAAGGGCAGATACCACGTACCGTTTTCATCCTCGATGCGGATAT
>JAKSQF010000111.1 GCA_024404235.1 Clostridia bacterium
AAGCGAGAACGGGAAAGCGCCGTTTGCATCCGGATAGAGGTTAAATCTTGCCGGACTACCTGCCGTCCAGCGGAACTTAAAGGTGTAGGAATGGGACGGAGAAGTGCTGTCAAAAGTAAAGGTCTTTGCACCCGACAAAGCGGTTTCACCGCCGAGCGAAGCACCGTCCATCTTCAAATCATCGTAGGTGATTTCGTCGTAAGCCTCGTAGGTTTCGGCGGCAGAAACGCTGGCAAAACGCTGGTTTTCGATACCGTCACCGCGAATATAGATGATATTATCCATTTGGACCGGATTGTGTGCATCATCTTCGTAGTTTGTGAGGTAACGGTCAGTATAACCGCTGGCTTTGATTTCGCCGTCGATCATTACATACATATAGTATTTTCCGGAATTTACGCCGCCGGTAACCAGTTTACGGCCGAATTCAACGTCGTGTCTGCCGGAAGTGATCGTTTCAAATTTAATCGGGTTGATATCATCCGGATACTGATAGCAGAAATAAATCTTATCACTGCGGAACCATACGCCGGCTCTGCCGTGCATGTACTTACCGTCAAGGGCAACGTACCAAGCCGTACTTTTTCCGTTGTACGTATCGGTATCCATATTGTGAGATTCCCACTTAAACTTCAACACAACGGAATGCGAGGTGGACTGAGCGTCATAACGAACGCCGTGATCCGCATTGATCGCATTGGTGAAGTTGCCGGGATTTAACCCTAAATCGGAAAGGGTCAGTTCATCAAAAGTATCGTATGTTTCATCCGAGGGAGCTGCGCTTACCGTTAAGGCCGTTGTCAGCGTTGAAAAAACCAACACGACCGTCAACAAAAGCGCAAGTGCTTTTTTGAATTTCATAGAAATCTTCCTTTCATAATATTTATACACATTGTACCATTCTGTCCCCCTGCTGTATACCAATTTTTATACAAATTATAAAAGAAAATATACAATTTTTATCCGGATTACGATAAAAAGGCTCGGCAAGGGCAAGCCTTACCGAGCCTTTTTCAAAGATATTGGTTACCTTATTTCAGGGTGCGCACGGCCCCGAATGTAGTACCGTTGATGATGCCCTGAACGGTAACGGAGGATGCACCCGAAATATTACCGATTTCATAAATAGCAACATAGGTGCAGTTGAGATTGGCGGTCGTTACCAAACTGCCGTTATTATAGAAAGAATCATAAACACTTTCCAAAGCAACGGTCTGCTCGATACCGTCAACCACAATCTTGAAGCCGACGGTTTCATAAGCTTCGATGGTTTCGGCATCGGCGCAAAGCTTCATCACAAGACGGGTGGAGTTGCCTTTCTTCTGCGTACCGATGATCAAATCGGTAGCAACGGTCTTGCGGCTGATTTCTTCATCGCAGACAGCACACTTCACAACCTCGTCATAGCTGACGGCGGTAACGTTTTCCTTGGTGGTGACGGTTTCGCCGTTGTGGTTGCATTCCAGCATAATTTCCTTGATGGCATCCAGCGTTGCCGTCTCCACACCGATATACGACGTCAAGAAGTTTTCGATTGCAAGGGCAATATCGCCGCTTCCGTCACCGTACTGTGCCATCAATGCGGCGTGCATGATATCGAACGAATCATCCTCGGTGCGGTAATCCGCCGGACGGCGACCGACTTCACTAAAGGAAGTCAGCTCGTAATCCTCACGCAGATTTTCATACGAAACACCGAGCAAACCGTTCAGCAGATAACCGAAGGTACCCGTGCGGTCGGCACCGGCCGAGCAATGGAAGTAGAACGGGTAGTTGCTTTCGTCCGCCATAGCTTCAAAGGTGGCTTTGTACTGTGCTTTTTGGGTGTCGTCAATCGTCAGAATCGGTGAATAGTTTACGGCGTTGATATAACAAACGTTTTTATTGCTGTTATCCCAACCGGTCTGCGTGTGGGTGTAACTGCCGCGCAGTTCAATTTCGGTATTCATGCGGGGATAGCTAACCACTTTGCGTGCCATATCGTCTACGTGGGAATGGTCTTCATCCAAAGAGGCGCCGCGATATACAAGGCCGTATTTTACCGTGCGGCCGTCGGCGGTGGTGTAGCCGCCCTCGTCACGGACGTTGGTAACGGCACCTGCCGAGATATAACGAACGGGGGTGTCGAGCGCCGTAAAGGTATCGACCGCACTGCAAACGCCGGTGTCGTTGCCGGCAACAAACCAGTAATAAGTCTTGCCGGGGGTGAAAATACCGACCGTGTTGACCAGTTCCTTATTGGCAGTAGTTACGATAAAAGCATTATCAAAGTCGGCATTGTTGGCAAAATAGGCGGTGTAACTGCTGTTTGTGCCGAGATCCGACCAACTGAACGAAATGTTCTGATGATCCTGATAACCGCCGGATTTCGAGAAATTGCGGGCAAAATCCGACTGTTCGGCCATTGAAAGACCGAGGTATTCGTTAATCATATCGGTTTTGAGGTCAACCTCAGCGCCGTTAAAGGTGTTCAGCGTGATGGTCGAAGTCGTTACCGACGGAGCGGTTACGGTATAAACCGCATTGACGTTGAGTCCCTTGGTAAGACCCGTGGTGGGATGCTCCTCCCAAACGCCGGTAGCGTTGGGAATGGCGGGAACGGTCGGTTCTTTACCGGCAACGGTGGGATTATCAAAGGTAAACGGTACCTTTTCAACCAATTTACCGTTGGCATAGTAGTTGACGTAGTAGCCCTTGCCGTTTTCCCACGTTTCGGAAAGCATATTGCTGTAACTTCCCCAGAACGCTAAGAAAATCTTATTGGAAATGGCAACCTCGGTTGTGCCGTCCACTCCGGGACGGGTGATGTAATGATTATTGCTGTCGACGATATTGGCCTCGGTATAAGCTTCATCCAGCAATACGCCGTCGACCTTAATGTAAACGTAGTATTTACCCTTATTCGGGCCGGTGGCAACCTTTAAGCGGGCAAATTCGATATCGTAAATGTTTTCGACTTCAAACGGTGTTGCAAGATTTAATCGTCTGCCGTAGCCCGGTCTTAAACGAACTTCGCCGTTCGGATAATCGGTGCCGGGTGCGGAAACCTGAACGCCGAACATATAATCCATTGCCTTGGTGGTGCCGTTGGATTCGTAGGCATAATCGAACGAAAGCTGGAATTTCGGCACGGAGCCTACCGTCCAACGGTATTTGAGAATGGCCGAACCGGTGGGCGAAGTGCGATTATAGGTGAAAATATTTCCGCCCGAATAGGCCGTGTTTTCATCCAACGCATTGCCCTTATCGTCCATCAAATCGTTGTAGCCGATTTCATCATAAGCACAGTAGGTTTCGGTTACCGGTGCAGAGGTAATCTTATTACCCGAAACACCCCAGAAGGTGAGATAAATCTGACCGGAAAGCACGTTGCAGTCAACGGGGCCGGGTTTGGTGCTGTAACTGCCGTCGGCGGCAATTCCGTCGGCCGAAACGTAATCCTCGGCGAACAGAATATCGCCGATTTTTATATAGACGTAATACTTGCCGGCATTTGCACCGTCCTGCATCTTAATGCGGGCGAATTCCACGTCGAAAACGTCACCGTCCTCAATCGCGCGGCTTAAACCTACCTTGGGGCCGTAGCCGGGGCGCAACCAAACGTAGCCGTTGGGATAATCCGCATTGGGGACGTACAATTGCGCACCGAACATATAGGACATTTCCGGCGTGTCAATCGGGTCAAAGCAAAGCTGGAAACGAGAACCGGCCTTGGCCATCCAACGGTATTTAAGAATTGCCGAACCGCTCGACGAAGTGCGGTTGTAGGTGAACAAGCGACTGCCCATCGTGGTTTCCTGCGCCACGGGACTGCCGTTATACATCAAATCGGCGTAGCTGATTTCATCGCAACCGATATTCTCTTCGGTCGGTGCTTCGGCAGCGGCATCGGCAAAGCGCTGATCGGAGAAACTGCCGCCCTTTAAGTAAATCTTATTTTTCATTCCGCTGCCGGAGTTATAATCGGCGGCGGCGTATTCGTCGGTGTAACCGCTTGCAAGCAGTTCGTTATCGACCGTTAAATACACATAGTATTTGCCCTGATTGGTGCCGGAGGTAACCAGCTTACGGCCGAATTCTACGGCGTGTCTGCCCGAGGAAATTGCCGAAAGCTTTGCATAGGGCGCCGTTTTGGCCGAGTTATAGCAGAAACGGATATCGTTGCCGCGGAACCAAACACCGGCACGGTAGTTGTAATCAAAATCGAGCGTTAAAAACCAACTGGTTTTATCGGTGCCGTCAAGATGCGGCTCCCATTGGAATTTGACCGCAACGGAATACGAGGCGGAGGTTGCGGTATAGTTGTGGCTTGCCCCCGCAAGAGCATTTTCAAAATTGCCGGGATTCAACCCCAAATCGGAAAGGGTCAGGGTATCAAAGGTGTCGTAGGTTTCCCCTACTTCTGCGCTGACGGTGGCGACCGACGTCAAGGTCGAAAAGACCAAGACAAGTGCCAATAACAGCGCAAGTGCCTTTTTGAATTTCATAAAAGCTTCTTCCTTTCATAATAATTATACATATTGTACCGTTTTTATCCACTTTTGTATATCAATTTTTACACATTTTTATACAAATAATTATACAAAATATATACCGATATTAAAACGGAGCCGATGCTATTCTATCGGCTCCGTTTGATTTTCTCATTTTTTACCTCGGACGACGGCTCGCACAAGGTCGGCGATCTGCTTTGCACAGATTTGATAGCCTTCCTCCGTCAAGTGCAGCATATCGGGGCATTTATAGTAGTTTTTGTCCTGACACATCAATTCGTACAAATCGTTGACCGGAACGCCCTCCTGCTTCATCACGCGCTTTGCGGCGTCGTTATACGCCGTGACCCACTCGTTTCTATACTGAATAAAGCCGCCGGTGTTTTCGACGTCAAGTGCACCGCCCTGCTGTAAACCGGGGGTCGTTGTCGCAAAAAGGATCTGGTCGGCATTTTCCCGACAAAGGCGGATTATGCGCTGTAAACAGCGGCAGTAATCCTCTACCGGAAGCATGGCCTCCGTCATCGGCGCTTCCACGTTCATATCCCAGTAGCCGTTGTTCCAATGCACTACATCAAAGTGCCCGTGGTGCTTGAACATCTGATTAGCCTGCCACAGCGTATAGGTGGCAAATCGGCCGTTATCCTCGCTGAAGTAGACCTCGTATTCATCCTTAAGCAATTCTTTCACGTATTCCTGATAACCCATACGAATGGAATCGCCCAGCAGTAAAACCCTTTTCATTGTAATTTCTCCCGCTTTTCAGATATCTTCTATCATTATCGCCCGAATGGCATCGACGGTCGCTTTCGAAATCCCGATTTGCTCGATCAGGAATTTTTCCGTTGCAGACGCCACGTCGGCGTTCGGTCCACACTCGTTCAACAATCTTTCGTGGAATTCATCCAGCGAGCCTTCCCGATCGGCAAAATGATCGGCCGTGCGCAGTCCCACCTCGCTGAAAGAGGTCAGTTCGTAATCTTCACGCATTCTCGCATACGGCACGCCCAAAAGACCGTGCAGCAAATAGGCAAAGGTGCCCGTTCGGTCGGCACCGGCCGAGCAATGGAAATAAAACGGATAGTTTTTCGGATCCGCCATCGCATTAAAAACGGTTTGATACTGTGCCTTCTGCGCATCGCCTATATGATACATCATCTGCAAAGAGTGGGCATCAACGTTATATACGTTCGTGCTGTTCTGATCCCAACCGGTATGCTCGTGCGGTGCTTCGCCGCGCAGTTCGATTTCCGACTGCATTTTGAGGTAATGAAACGCGTTGCGGGCTTCATCGTCCACGTAGGAATGGTGTTCGTCAAGAGAGGCGCCGCGGTAGACCATACCGTATTTGACACGGCGACCGCTTTCGGTAATATAACCGCCTTCGTCACGCATATTGGTGACCTTGCCGGCGGTAATATAACGAACGGGTGCGGTGACCGTAAAGGTATCGACTGCACTGCTGTGGCCGGTATCGTTGCCGCAAACAAACCAATAATAGGTTTTTTCCGGCACGAAAATGCCGACGGTTTTGACAAGCTCTTTTTCCGCAGTCGTTACGATAAAGGCGTTTTCAAAGGCCTTATTATCGGCAAAATACACGGTGTATTCGGTGTTATTTTCGCTGTCGCTCCAAGAAAACGAAATGTTTTGATAATCCCAAAAACGGCGGCGCTTTTCGGCACAGTAATTCCGCACAAAGGC
>JAKSQF010000112.1 GCA_024404235.1 Clostridia bacterium
GAAACGGTAAAGTTTACAATTTGGTCTTTATTTTTTCACAAAAAGGTGTTACAATTAGTACCTATTGATTATATTGAGGTGTAAAAAATGAGTAAGCACAATCCTTACGAGGATGATCGTGAGATTTATTCCAATTCCCGCAGAAAAGGAAATGCGGGCAACGATTATTTCGATTTAAATTACTATGTCGGTTCGGATGATTCTGCCGTTCGGTCGCACCGTAAAGCGAAAAAACAGACCCGTTGGTCAAGACTTTCTGGTTTGGCACACGGCTTGACCTATTTTTGGTTGCTGATTGCTTTGCTGGTTGTCTTTGCGGTAGTCGAACTGGTTGTTTATAAGATGTATAACTACTTTTTGTTCCGCTGGGGATTATTGATTTTGGCCGGCGGCGGTTTACTGTTGCTTGGTATCTCTTATCTGTTCCTGCCGCTGCATCACCGAAAAGCACAGCGGGTCGTTTCCGCCGTTCTTGCAGTCTTTTTAGCAATCGGTGTTGCCGTTTCGGTCGTCACACCGTTGTGGAACTGGGTCGATGCGCGCTTAAGTAAAGTAATTTACAATTACGACGACACACTTAAAAACAAGACCGATGAAGACCTTGGTATTTCGGGTAAATTCGATGAAAAGGTCATTAACGTTGCTCTGTTTGGTATTGATACCCGTGATCCGAAATCCTTTAACGGCCGTTCGGACAGTATTATGATCCTCAGCTTGGATACTCGCCGTCATACGGTCAAGATCGTGTCAATCGTCCGTGACAGTTTTGTGCCGATCGAGGGTCACGGCTACGGCAAAATCAACGCCGCTTACGCTTACGGCGGCCCCGAACTGATGATCAAAACGATCAATCAGGTCTTTAACCTCAACATCCGTGAATACGCCACCGTAAACTTCTACGGTATGGCCGAAATTATTGACGCCGTCGGCGGTATTGATGTAGAACTGACCGATCAGGAGGTTCTGCCGGCCAACGTCAATCAGTACTGCATTAACGGTACAATCAAAGAAATATGCAAACACTTAGGCAAAAATCCGCAGAGTTATTACGTCACCAAAAGCGGCAAACACCACCTGAACGGTATTCAGGCGGTCGGTTATTCTCGTATTCGTCATGTTGCAAATATTTGGGGAACGAATAGTGACTACGGCCGTACCGAACGTCAGCGCTACGTAATGGAACAGCTGTTCAATAAGGCGCTGAAGATGGACGGCAGCAGATATTCTTCGTTTGCAAAGTCGCTGATGCCTTATACAAAAACCAGCTTGACCCTCACCGAGGTCGTCGATCTTGCCAACACCGTAATGCTGCGTCACCCGACCTTCGATAAGAATAATATCCCGTATATTGATCTGAAAAACGGCATCAATATGCGTATGATCGCACCGACTAAACAATACGGCTCGGTGGAATATTACGATACGGATTATGCGGCAAAGCTGATTCACGCTTTCTTCTATGATAATATCACCTTCCTCGATTATGCTAAGGAAAACGGTGTTGAAACCAACAGCTGGTACCGCGGTGGCGGTTATTCGTCCGGTTCTGGCAATTCGGGCAGTTATAAGCCAAGCCAGAATACGACCTCTCAGTCGCAACAGACCAATAGCCAAAACAGTACCGGTCAGAATACAAGCAGTGAAATCACTTCAAGCGAAATCACCTCAAGCGAAATCACTTCAAGTGAAAATAACGAAAGTCAGTCGACCTCAAGCGAGGTCACGCCGAGCGAGTCGACCTCAAGCAGTACCGAACCGCCTCCTTCCGGCGGTGGAGATGTCGGTGGCGGAGAGACCCCACCGGAAGCACCTGTCGAATAAAAAAATCGCCCTGTCCTCGGACGGGGCGGTCGTTTCGGTTTAAAGGAGAAGATACCTATGGCGGCAACCGCTTGCGAATGTTGCGCAAACTACGTTTACGATGAGGAAAGCGCCTGCTATTATTGTGATTGCAATTTGGATGAGGATGAAATGGGTCGTTTTTTGTCGATGCAAACCAAAAACTGCCCGTACTATGAATCGGACGATGAATATCGCATCGTCCGAAAACAAAACTAAAAGGGGAAACGGTCAAAATGTTTTATGTTTATCTGGTCATTTCGGCGGCACTTGTCCCGATTTTAGATAACTTTTTCCCGATTTTGCGGCAGTCCTATTCCGTTTGGCTGGTGCCGGTGCTGTTTATCGGCTTTTTTGCAGCGCTGATTATTCTGCATTTACTGGCATTTGTCATCACCATTCTGCTTATACGGGAAGACAGCCCGCCCGACCGTTTCAGCCGAAGCTTTCGCACCTTTGTCAACTTTACTTTGCCCATGGCCTTTAAGTTGGCACGGGTACATATCCACATGACCGGCGAGGAGAAAATCCCTGAAAACACACGGTGCCTTTTTGTGGCAAACCACCTGCACGAATTTGATCCGGCCGTTATGGTGGCAATGCTGCCCGATGCCGAACTTGGATTTATCGGCAAAAAGGAAATTCGGCAGTTATACCCGCCGATCGCCCGCGCCATGAATAAACTGCACTGCCTTTTTATCGACCGTGAAAACAACCGTGAAGCGGTAAAAACCATTCTTGCCGCCGCCCAATTGCTGAAAAACGATATCGTTTCGGTCGGTCTTTTTCCGGAGGGGTATTGCAGTAAGGACGGCGAATTACAGCCGATGCGCAGTGGCTCGTTTAAGATTGCCTACCGTGCGCAGGTGCCGGTCGTGGTCTGTACGCTGGTTGGCACCGAAAAAATCGTTAAAAATATGTTCCGCCGTCGCACCGACGTTTATTTCGATATATTGGAATGTGTGCCCTATGAATGGTTTGCCGATCAACCGACCAATGCTTTGGGCGACCGCGTTTATGCGGAAATGAAAGAAAACATTGCTCGCCGCCGTGCTGAAAATAATAAAGGGGAATAAGTGCGCATTTTTTATGATAATTGCCAGAAGTGTGGCGGCACCCGTTGCAAATCTCTTCTGCCTCAAAAGTGTAGCATATCATTTGTAAATTGAATAAAATATGCAATCGTAAAATGAAAGCAGACACATGGAAACCACCATGTATCTGCTTTTTTTTGTTGCGTTAAAAATATGGGCGAAGATGACTATTCTTGATTTTTCAAATACGCAAAATAGCTTTCCAAAATCAGTGTTTTGGCTATAACAGAATACTAAATGCAAGGGAAAGAACCACCATATTTTTCAAAAATACCGTTCAAAACCTTTCGATCTGCTTTAGAAATATTGAAATATTTATTATCAAGTTTTACGGTAGAACATTGGTCGCAGGCAATACAAAAATACGATTCATTAAAGCATATTGAAATATTTTTCGAAAATCCGCAGGAGGGAGAGTCTTTATATAATTTTTTTCCGTTAAACATTTCCTTTAATTGTTTGTTTTCTTCTGCGCTAAGATCAACAATGATGTTTTTATCGTTATAAATATAGCTCAATTTTGCCTTTTCGCCGGAAATATTTACTTTCGGCGAAAAAATCTTCAATAATAAAAATCCGGTGAACAATAAAACAACGACTGCAAGGATTGAAATGATGATATGTTTTTTCATAGCACGTATTTTCCTTTCGGTTGTTATTTTTGATGGTTGTCGTATATTTGTCTAAATAAATCACTTACTTCAAAGTATGTTTTAATTTAAAGTATATTTTATAGATTATTATTAAATAGACGAGAGCTATTATTATCCCCAAAAAGCAAGTTGCCAAAAATATTCCCAAAGATCCGATTAAATCTCTATAAAACAGCAGATATAGCAGTGATATACACAGGAAAATCCCCCAAAAAACTGATAGTGCTATTCTATCGGTTTTTGATAGCTTAAATGTTACTTTTATTATAGAAAAATCGCTTTGTTCAAAAATTTCTCCGTAAATCGTCGGATGAAGAGCCCCATTATGAAATACTAAATTTTCTTTAAGTTTGAATTTATGATCATCAATTTCAGATGAAAATTCTTTGGAAGAAAGCAGTCTGGTTTTAACAGCGTCCAACGATAGTTTTGTTTGGATTGTTTTGTGGAAGAATATAGAGATCACTCCTTAATACGCTTTATATGCAATATATGCGCATCCCGAAAGAAAACACATAATTGCTATTAAAAGTAATGAGATGTATTTTTTAATATAGATTTCCTCCACTGATGTATAGAAAATGCCTTATTGTTTTTCTTGATTTTTCAAATACGCAAAATAGCTTTCCAAAATCAGCGTTGCGGCAACGGCGTCAATGACCGTTTTGCGCTTTTTGCCGTAGGTACCGGCGGCATCCAACGCCGTATAGGCGGCAACGGTGGTACAGCGCTCGTCCCACAGCACCGTTTCTATGCCGGATGCTTCTTCCAATGCCTTTGCCAAAGCGGTGCATTCCTCTGCACGGAAGCCCTCGGATCCGTCCATATTGCGGGGAAGCCCCACTACAATACGCTCGGCCTTGCAGTCGGCGGCGGTTTTGCACAGCTTTTCAATCAGCCGGTCGGTGTGATATTCGGTAATGACCCCTTTGGGGAAAGCAAATCCGTTGGCGCTGTCGCCGGTGGCAATGCCGGTGCGCGCTTTGCCGGCATCCACAGCCATAATAATCATTCCGGCTTCCTCCCGATAAAGGATGAAAGGCGGTTGCGCTTGGGCAGAAATTCCTCCGGCACGTGGGAAGCATCGTTATAAAATACAACGGTCGGGCGCAACTGTTCGTCAAATTCAATTTTGCTGACGGCGGTGTTTTCGCTCCACGGGGTGTCCTTTAAGCGGGTGATGTCGTGGTAAAGCAACTCGCACATCAAACAGCGAATCATACCGCCGTGGGTCGCCGCCGCAATGACTTGTCCTTTGTGGGCGGTAATCATCTGCTCAACGGCCTTGTTGCCGCGTTCGTAGGCGTGACGCATCGACTCGCCCCCTTCGGGGTGGAAATCCTGCGGATGATTGTCCCAAATCTCGGCTAAATCGGGGTTGTTGCCGAAACAGTCGGCAAACGGCTTGCCGTCAAAAATGCCGGCATTCAACTCTTTTAAGCCTTCGATCGTTTCCACCGAAAGTCCTTTCGGGTCGGCTACCGATTTTGCCGTTTTGTAAGCACGGATCAACGGACTTGCATAAACGTAGTCCAGTTGGATACCTTCAAAGCGCTCCGCCAAAAAGCGCAGTTGGGTTTTGCCGGTTTCGCTGATATCGCAGTCGGTCCACCCTTGAAAAAGTCGCTTGGCGTTGCCCATTGCTTCGCAATGCCGAATCAGGTAAAGTGTCGTCATATATTTTCCTCGTTTCTGTATTCTTCTATCAGTATACCACGTTTTTGCGCAAAAGCAATCTAAAGCGGAATAATAATCGGCATAATGCCGTTCGGCTCGATATCCACCACGGCATAAGAATTTGCGCCGCTTCTGGAAGCCCCGCAAGAACCGGGATTCACACAGGTTACGCCGTCTTCATAGTATATACTTGCAACGTGGGTGTGACCGTACAGCGCTAATTTGCAGTTGCGGTCGGCGGCCGCCTGCAACAGATGACGGATGCCGTATTTTACGCCGTAAGGGTGTCCGTGCGTGAAAAAGATATTGATATCCGCCAACCGTTCCATATCGGTCGACGGCTCGAACGAAGCGAAATCGCAGTTGCCCGAAACGGCGTAAAAAATGCGGTCAGGGTAGAGCGGCTTCAATTCTTCAAGGTCACGCAACACGTCGCCTAAAAAGAAAATATGCCGGGCAGTGGGCTGTGCTTCAATGGCTTTTTGCGCTAACGCCACGTGCCGGTGGGTATCGGAAAGAACAAGAATACGCATAAAATTCCTCATATTCAATCAGTATAAATCATAAAAATATTATAGCCTATATAAGGGGAGATTTCAATGGCAAATCAATCAATAGATCCGAAAAAACTGGCGGCGGCTTTACAGAAAGCCTCGGGCGGGAAAATCAGCAACAGTAGTATTAACGCCGCCCAAAACGGCGATCCGTCGGCGCTGCTGTCGGCATTGAATGAACGTGATCGGCAAAAAATCAACCGCCTTTTGGGGGACGAAAAGGCATTGCAGCGACTTTTGTCGGATGAACAAACGAAAAAGCTTTTGAAGGAACTTTCGGGCAATGGATGATTTCAGCGCAAAACTCAGCGAGATTCTAAA
>JAKSQF010000113.1 GCA_024404235.1 Clostridia bacterium
AGGGCATCAGGTTGTTCGGAATATCCTTGGGGTCTTCGCCGATCAAACCGCTTTTGTGTGCGCCGATGGGATTGAAGTAGCGCAACAGCGCGATCGACCAATCCTTGTCTGCAACGTAAAGATCACGCAGGATTTCTTCAATAAACAACTTGGTTCTGCCGTAGGGGTTGATGGCGCCCAGCGGCATACCTTCCTTCAGCGGCATTTCGGTAGCTGTGCCGTACACGGTTGCGGAAGAGGAGAAAACGATTTTCTTTACACCGAATTCGGTCATTACTTCGATCAGCGTCAGGGTGCTTTCCAAATTGTTGGAATAGTACATGATCGGCTCGCGTACCGATTCGCCGACTGCCTTTAATCCGGCAAAGTGGATAACGGCTTCAATCTTATTTTCGGTAAAAATCTGCTGTAAAGCCTTGCGGTCACGCACGTCGTTTTCATAAAAACGAACGCTTTTTCCCGTGATTTCCTTTACACGATCCAAAGATTTTGCACTGCTGTTTGCCAGATTGTCGATTACCACGACTTCATAGCCTGCATTCAGCATTTCCACACAAGTGTGACTGCCGATAAAACCGGCACCACCCGTTACCAAAATTGCCATATATATCACCGTCCATATTTATTCTTAAATATTATACCGCATTTCGGCTTTTTGTCAAGCAAACACGGATATTTTTTCAAAAAAACCGTAAACCCGCTATTTACAAAGAACGGGAAACTTGCTATAATCAATATATTAGCATCCTTGAAAAATCATTCGGAGTACTGTATGAGCTATCACGTAAACCCGACGGCGTTTTCCGCCGCCTTTACCGTCCCGTGTGACGTTGTTGACAATCGAATCAAGTTGGCGACCGAAACGCAGTTAAAGGTAATGCTGTTTGCGTTGCGGAATCTTGCGGCGGGCATTGATGAAAAAACGCTTGCCGAAGGTCTTGGCTTTGCCGAAAAAGACGTGCGCGACGCACTGGATTTCTGGGTGCAGGCGGGTGTCTTTCTGTCAAACGGCGTTACGGTCAAAACAGAGCCGGATGCTCCGACACCGGTGGCAAAGCAGGAAAAACCCAGTCGGCGGGACGTGGCACTTCGCGGAGCGGATGATCCGCGCGTACGCTTTCTGTTTGCCGAAGCACAGCAACGCTTCGGGCGTAATCTTAAAAGCAACGAAGCCACAACCCTTCTGTGGTTGTACGACGATCAGGGTTTGGATATCTCGGTCATTCTGTTGCTGTTGCAGTTTGCCGATAACGAAAAGCAGTTAAACATTTCTTTTGTCGAACGCACGGCGCTGAATTGGATCAAGGCGGGCGTCACCAACGTGACCGAAGCCGAACAGCAGATCACCGATGCCGTTCGCCGCAAAACGGCGTGGGGTATGGTCGAGCGTGCTTTCGGCATCGAGCATCGCCGTCCCAGTGAAAAGGAAGCGGGCTTTGCCGATTTGTGGATCAATGAGTGGCAATGCTCGACCGAACTGTTAAAGGCCGCTTATGATACTTGCGTGGATGCCAAGGCAAAACTCAGTATGCCGTACGTCGCCAAGATTTTGGAAAAGTGGCACGCCGCCGGTTATAAAACCCCTGCGGATATTGAAAGCGACCGCAAAAAAGCTTCTGCCGAGCAGAAGGATAATTTTGCAACCTATGATATAGACGCTTTTGAAAAGATGTTGAATAACAAAGATTAGGAGATTGTTCCATGACCAATCGGGAAAGTATCTACGCCGAAGCCTTGGCACAAAAGCGGGAAGCGGCCGAGCGCAACCGTCTGGAAGCGGAAAAGCGTAAGGCGGCCGTTTATGCCGAAAATCCGCGCCTTTCCGATATTGATTCGGCGCTGGCGGAATTGGGCTCGCACATTGCCGTTACGGCAATTTCCGGAAACAAAACCGGCTTGGAAATACTGCGGCGGCAAATTGAAGAACTGTCCGCCGAAAAGGATATGATTTTGTCTGCGGTTCCGTTGGGCCCCGTGTATGATTGCCCGCTTTGTCTGGACAGCGGTTACGTCGGCGGTAAGCATTGCGAGTGTGTAAAGACTTTGGTTCGGCAGATCGCCCGCCGCCGCCTTTCGCAGGAAATGCCGTTGGACGAATGCCGTTTCGATAATTTTGATTTGAACTATTACGCCAATCGCGAAATCGACGGCATCAACCCCCGCAAAAAGATGACGGCGGTGTTGAAATTCTGCCGGGAATATGCGCTGACCTTTGATCCGGCAAAATCGAAAAGTCTGCTGTTTGTCGGTGGGGTAGGGCTCGGTAAAACACATCTGACCCTTTCCATTGTTTCCGAATTGGCTGATAAAGGCTATGATATTGTTTACGGCTCGGCGTATAACCTGCTTTCCACCGTTGAACGGGAGCATTTTTCGTCCGAAAAGGGTGACAGCTACGAGTCGATGATCAACTGTGACCTGCTTGTGATCGACGATCTGGGAACGGAATTTGTTTCGCCCTTTACGCAGTCGGTGCTGTATAATCTTATCAACAGCCGTATGCTGACCCGCAAGCCGACCATTATCAACACCAATCTTTCGTTTGGCGAAATCGAAAAGAAGTACACGCCCCGCGTGGCATCCCGCTTGATGGGGGATTACGACGCCCATAAATTCTTCGGCTCGGATATCCGACAAATCAAGTGTATGGAGCGCTGAGGGGAAAACGGCATATTATTTTGGTTTTATTTTTTGAAAATAAAATATAAAAACAGAAATGAAAGGAAAAAGGATTATGAAAAAGTTTTTAGGGGAATTTAAAACGCTTATTATGCGCGGCAACGTTATGGACATGTCCGTCGGTGTTATCGTCGGCGGTGCGTTCCATGCCATCGTCAATTCGTTGATCAACGATTTGCTGATGCCGTTTATCGGTCTTGCCACCGGCGGTATGAACTTTACCGAACAGTTTGTCGTGCTGAAACAGGGCGCAACGGCAGGTATGAAATATGCCAGTCTGAGTGCTGCTACGGCTGACGGCGCTGCCGTTTTTGCTTACGGTTCGTTCATTACGGCCGTCATCAACTTCCTGATCATGGCATTGGTCATCTTCACGTTGGTTCGTACCATCAACCGTTTGGCAACCGTCGGCAAGAAGAAGGAAGCCGAAGAAGAGCCGGCACCGACCACCAAGATCTGCCCGTTCTGCAAGAGCGAAATTGCTATCGACGCAACCCGCTGTGCCCATTGTACTGCCGAACTTCCCGAAGAGGAAGCTGCAGAATAATCGGTATCATACCGTGTAAAAAGTCCCCGTATGCCGTTCGGTGTGCGGGGATTTTTATTATGCATACAAAAAACCGAGCAACGGCATTTCGTCGCTCGGGATGATTACATTATATAATATTTTTTTGTTTACGCTCTTTTATGTGGCGTACAATGAAGAAGATAACGGAAATAAGAATGATTGTCAACGGAATGAAGGGGAGAACGACCAGCAAATAGAACGGTGGGCCATACGAAAAAGAAATATCCAATTTTTTGCCGTGAAGAGTGATATCCAAATTTGCGGGTACAAATTTTTCACGGAAAGCGTTGATTTTGGCGGCGTTGCTGACCATGAGCACATTGCCGGCCTTGTCAACGTATGCAAATTTAATTGTTTTGCAGTTCTTTTTTATAGCAGCATATTGATTACTGTCATGGTTAGCGACAAAGCAAGAAAAGAAATCGCTGTATTCAATGTCGGCATCCTTTAAAAGGCGGTCAAATTCTTTGTCATATTCGGAGTTTAGCGGAAACATGGCGTTATAAGAACCACCTTCTTCCTCCAAATAAGTACTCCTCAAATAAATATCACGTTCTTCGTCTGTTTCATCGTCTTTCAGCAAAAAGCGCTGAAACAGTTCTGCGTTGGCGTTTCGCACATCTTTGGTACAGTAAAAGTCGACCCAATGGTAGGGGATGAACTCGGAAACGGAATCTTTGAAATGGAAGGTGTAACTAACGTAACCACCTTTATTATAATGGACGATTTCGCTGTCGCTGCTGATATTGAACTTTTCGCCGTTTACTTGATTGAAGGCAGTGTAATTCTTGTCGCTGTCCTTTAGGGGAATCAGCATATCAACGTAAGCGGTGTTTTCGGGGATTTTATCGTAATCAATGTAACAATCAAACGATTTCGATGGGTTCCAAGCATAACAAACCATAGAAAAGCAAAGCGCAAACAATAGAACGAAAACGGGAACAAATGCAAACTTTTTCATCACAATTCTCCTATGGAAGGTGCTGTTTTTATCATAGCAATTTTTTTTCAAATTGTCAACTGCTGCCTAAAGTGACGGTGAGGTTGACTTTTTGCCGGAGAGGATATAGAATGTAGAAAAATACTCACGAGGTAAAAAGATGAAAACTGCTTTTGATACACAAAGACTTTTGAATACAATACCCCAAATTACAAAGGGCACCGGTGATTTTGTGAACGGTTACGGAAAAACCGAAGCTTTGTTTTTTGGGGGTGAACCGTATCAAGGCAAAAATACCACCGTTTTCTGTTATATGGGTATTCCGAGCGGCACCGTGCCGCAGGGCGGATTTCCCGGTATTATCTTGGTGCACGGTGGCGGCGGCGCCGCTTTTTACGAATGGGTCGAATATTGGAACAGTAAAGGCTATGTTGCCATAGCGGTCGATTTTTCTGGTCGGCAGTACGGCACCGTAACGTTGGACGGTGCGGCAGGTGTGGGGATCATCGAAACGAATCCGAACGGTCGCCCTGCCGATTACGGTTCTCACGACGAAACCTCCGAAACTTTTTACGATTCATGGATCTATCACAGCGTCAGCAGTATTTTGCTGGCACATAATATTTTGTTGGACTGTGATTGCGTTAATCCCCAAAAGACGGTAATGACCGGCATTTCGTGGGGATCGGTGCTGACCTGC
The DNA here is from genome assembly GCA_024404235.1 of Clostridia bacterium. Lineage (GTDB taxonomy): Bacteria > Bacillota > Clostridia > Oscillospirales > Acutalibacteraceae > UBA737. Next base: position 4,888 of record JAKSQF010000113.1, read on the forward strand.
ATCACGGCAGGTTTGGATGATCGCTTTGCGGCATTTGCCCCCGTTGCCGGCGGCGGATTGTTGCAGTATGCTCATTGGATCAAGTTGCAGGACAAGCCCGCGACGGACCGCGCCGAGTGGACAACACTTTACGATCCGGCATCTTATCTCGGCAACTGCCAAAAGCCGATACTTTTTACAATGGGTATGGATGATACCAACTTTTCAAGCTATGCCAACAGTAAATCTTCCGAACTGTGCCGCAGTATGGCGACCTATTCCAACCGCTTTCGGTTGTTGCACGGTCACCTCTGGACGGACGAGGGCGGTATGGCGGTCATCGAACGGTTTTTTAGCAGTATCGTCTGCGATAAACCGTTGCCGTTTGAGATTTTGTCGGCCGATATTTCGGCAGGCACCTTTACCGTCACGGTCAATCATCCCGAGATGTTAAAAGCTGTGTTCCTTTGCTACACCGAAAGCCGCAATGAAGATTTTGTCGATTGGGTTTGGCATCGAAAGGAACTGCAAATAGGGGAGAACGGCAAAATCGTCTGCACTTTGCCCGAAAATACGGCGGCATGCTTTGTCGAACTGCACGATACCCTCCCAAACGAAACGGTTTTAAGCACAAAGGTTTTCTTTTTGAATGGTTGAAGGGTTATGGAACGAAAGCATAATATAGCATTAACTGCAAATGCCAAAGAATTAAGAAAGAATATGACAAAAGAGGAACGGCATTTATGGTATGATTTTTTGCGGAATTATCCGGTGCGGTTTTTGCGCCAAAAAGTGATTGACAATTATATTGTTGATTTTTACTGCCATAAAGCAAGACTGATTATTGAACTGGACGGCAGTCAACATTATACCGAAGACGGCCTTGTAAAAGATCGAATCAGAACGGAAATAATCGAAGCAAGAAATCTGACGGTTCTGCGAATCCCGAACAACGAAGTGAATTTGCATTTCCGCGAAGTTTGTGAGTACATCAACCGAATTGTAGAAGAAAAATGCCAAGAAGCATAGGCCCCCTTGCCTAAAGGGGGCTGTCACCGTAAGGTGACTGGGGGATATACGGCAGATTTGATGAAACTCGGCGGCTTATCCCTCCACCGCAAGCGGTTCTCCTCCCAAGGGGGCTGTCACCGTAAGGTGACTGGGGGATATACGGCAGATTTGATGAAACT
>JAKSQF010000114.1 GCA_024404235.1 Clostridia bacterium
AATGGAATTTTGCGTGAGGAGTGTAAGTATGAAGGCCTAATCACAACCGATTGGGACAACCTTGCAGAACCGATTCGAGAGGTGTTGGCAGGTAATAATCTGCGTATGCCCGGCGGTTCAAATCAACGACTGCAAAAAGCACTTCGGGAAGGAATTATTACACGCGATGATTTAATGAAGAATGCACGTTATGTTCTGCAAATGCTTTTAAGTATTGACTGAGCATTATGGTATCGGCATAAAAACAATTCGGAGAATGACAATGATAAAGCCAAATGCACTGAAACCGTTTGATAACGTCGGAATAGTATCTCCGTGCTTCTCTTTTACGCAAGAGGAAAGGGCGGTTGTAGAAACCGCCCTTTCTGCCCGCAGTTTAACGCCGAAATACGGTAAGAATATCTTTTCTTTGAACGATTCTTACTGCGGTACCGTGGCGGAGCGTGCACAAGATTTTAACGAAATGATTTCGGATAGAAACATTCGTATGATTCTCTTTGAAGGCGGAGAAGTCAGTAATGAAATAATTCCGTTTTTGGATTACGAAGCCATTAAAATGAATCCGAAGATCATATGCAGTTACTCGGATTCGACCAGTATATTAAATGTCATCACCCAACAAACCGGTTTGGTAACCTATTACGGTCAATCATGGCGGGGAGCGATATATTCATCCTATAATCAATACTGGTTTAATCAATTCTTTCAAGGCAATACCGTTCCGCTTTACAAAACCGCAAAGGGATTACAGTCCTTACACGGTGGAATTGCAACGGGTAAACTGATTGGCGGTTATTTGTTGAATTTTTCTCTCTTAATGGGAAATCCGTATTTTACCTTTAATTGCAATGAAAAGTATTTGCTGTTTTTGGAAGATAATATCTGTTTTAACGGACCGGCACCTGTCAGCCGTTATCTCAGCAACATTGCTCAAAGCACCTTTTTTGAATCGGTTGCAGGCGTCATTATCGGAAACTATTCGACAGAAAATAATCCCGAATTTACCCACGTAATACAAAGGTTTGCCACTGATTGGGATATTCCGTTTGTAAAATGTGATGATTTCGGGCACGGAGAATTTCAAGCTGTATTTCCGATTGGTGCAACAGCCGAACTCAACGCCGATATCGGAACAATCACATTTTCGGAATCTTTTGTATTGTAGAATCGGAAATATCGAACGACAACCATAGGGCAAATATCGACAACAAAGTGGTAAGATAGAATGGTTGCAAAAGAATATATATATTTTATAATAAAATTATGGTATAGCACTATAATTTTGTGTATTACATCCATTTCAGCAGGAGGTAAAAAAGTATGAAAAAGGCAAAAAAACTTCTTTCGTTGGTTGTTGCAGTCTGTTTGGTTTATTCTATGACAATCGGTGCTGTTATTACAACCAAGGCGACTTCTGAAGGCTTTGAGGCAGATATCATGGATATTGATTTTTCAAAGGGAAATGACAACAATGTAAAAGCTGCCAATTCTCCGAAATTGATAGCCGATACCGGTGCTACGGTAAGCGTCGTTCCGGATTTGGTGCTTGGCCGCAAAGTCGCTACATTTGACGGTAAGTCGGGTTTTGGGTATAATCTGCCGGCCGAAACCGTCACGGCTATTTCGAAAAATGGCTACACGATTGAACTGATGCTTAAGGTGACGGGTTCGTCATCTGCATATGCATTCGGTGATTGTGCTAATATTGCCGGTATGGGGTTGGAATTGAACTCCAACCACAGTATTACATACTATCAAAAGAACACTTCAAATCCAAACTATCGTCAATGCTGGTACGATGAGGGAGATGCCAAAGGATATACTCCCAACAAATGGATGCACATTACCTTGATTTGCGACACGCAAAAGGGTCATACCGAAATGTATGTTGACGGAAAGAGCTTTGACTATTCCAATCAGAATGCATCATACGTTTTGCAATTCCCGACCACGGGAGCACAAACGTTGTTCATTGGCGGTAATTCTAAGCTTGGCACATTTAGCGAAGGTATGAAGGGAAGCATTGCATACTTTAAGATGTATAGCAAAGTATTAACTGCTACGCAGGTAAAAGAAATCTATGAGGACCAAAAGGAAACGCAAGCAGATATCCTTTGCGTTGATTATTCTTCCGGCAAGGCTGATGAATTGGTTGAAAACGGTCCTGCAATTGTTAGCACCAGCGGACAGACGGTCAAGTATTCAAAAGACTCGAGTTTACAAAGAAATGTTGCTGTGTTTGATGGAACTTCCGGCTTGGGTTATACGTTTGCCGAAAGTGACTACGAAAAAATGAAAAACGGCTACACGTTTGAGGCATTGATTTCATTAAGCGAGCTTCCTGCAACAACAAACGAATACGGTAGCTCCGTGATCGGTTGTATGAACGAGGGCAAGGGCTTCGGTTTGATGGGAACCGCCGGCAACTCTTTGCAATATTGGATTGGTAAAGATGCTGGTGCTGACGGCAATTACAGACAGCTTTGGCTGAAAGGTTCGTCTTCAACCATTGTGCCGATCTCCAAATGGTTACATATTGTCGTAACGTATGAAAACGGCACGTATTACTACTATGTTAACGGAGAACAGCAGGACAGTGTAACACCTTCTGAATTCGGATATCTGAGTGCTCCTGCAAATGTACTTTATGTTGGCGGCGCTCCGGACTCTGATGGCTCTTTCCGCGCCGGTATGAAAGGAAGCGTAAGCTTTGTGAAAATGTATTCTTCAGCTAAAACTGCTTCACAAGTCGGTGCTATGAGTGAAAATGCTTTGGCTGCCGGTTCCAGCAATCAGGTGGAAAGTACGGCGCCGGCAGGAACCATCAACACCAAAAACAGCAAGGGTGAAGCGTTTGAAGGCACCTTTGATAAGAACAATGTTATTATCAATTTTGCGGCAATGTCCGACACGCACATTATGACCGGTACTTCGACACACGATACAAAGTTTATAAATGCGCTTAAGCTTGCTAAACAACTTTCCGGCGGAGCAGATAAACTGGATGGCGTATTAGTTGCCGGTGATATTGGCGATTCTGCACCTTTGCAGGAATACGTGAGAGTCAAGCAGTTTTTGGATGATAATCTGTCGTCGCATACGGAGTATTTGCCTACAATCGGCAATCACGACTATTATTTTGACGGTGCCTTCAGCGGTAGAAACTCGTTTTTGAATATTATTACAAAGGATTGGGTTTATCGCAATCCGATTGATGGTAATACCGAAGCCGAAATTATTCACGGTAACTACCATACCGTTATTAACGGAATTCACTTTATCAGCGTTTTCGGTATGGACGGTAGCCATGCTGAGGGTGACGTTCAGTGGTTGGATCGCCAACTTAAAAAAGCCGAGCAAGACACGCCGGAAATGCCGATTGTCGTATACAGTCACGTTCAGGCGGTAAATACGGTAATTGATGATGAGGATGATCCCAGTGAATCCCGTTGGTATAGTACCACCATCGGTTCAACCCTTGAAAAATATCCCAACGTTGTTTATTTCGCGGGTCATACCCATGCCACACCGGATATTTGGAGAAACGGAGGCTATGTGGCGGTCGGTACAGGTTGTATTGAAAAATGCTCCATGCAGGTTCAAATTGATAATGCAGGCAATGTTCAAATCGGTGTTTATAAGACAACAACAGAATCGACGCTGAACACGACACCGGAATCTGTTTGGACCTTTGAAACCAAGAAGTTTGAAGGTTCGGTCAGCAGTGATCCGGACGATGTTACACCGGATGATGACGATGATGGCGAAAAACATTTTAACACAACCGGAATTGATGAAAATGCCACTCAAAACGGCAACGAAAACAGCGATGGTGGTAACGCAACCTCTCCGTTGACCGGCGAAAACTTGCCGTATACAATTCTTGCGGCCGTATGTCTGTTGGCGGGAATTGGCTTAGCTTCCTTCAAAAGTGCGTTTTGCCATTAAGTGTCAGTCATAACCAATAGGAGATTTTTTAATGAAAAGAATCCTTTTAAAAATCCTTTCCTTGGGACTTGTCGGGGTAGTTGTTATGAATATGGCGGGATGTAAAAATAAAAAACCACAGCAAGATAGCCCGGCAAAGGGGTCTTTGACCATCGGAAGTGATAAGATTCAACTTTCCGGTACTTTTATACAGTCATGGCTTTGTTCTACATGGTCTGATGAACGTTGGGATTTGGAGCTTTCAAATCTTGGCGATCTTGGAATGGATATTATTGTTTTGGGAGATTCCGCAGTTAAGAGCACATCGGGGAAATGGACAACTTTTCGCGAACGGGCGCTCGTGCCGATTCCGTACGGCTTGAAAGACGGATATCTTGGATCAGATACGATTGATAACGCTTTAAGAAACTGTCAAAAGCACGGATTCAAGGTTTACATCGGAATGAGCTTGGATGAAAATTGGTGGGATAAATTCGTCTATGATTCGGAATGGCTGTATTCTGCAATGAACACCTGTAATGATATAGCAAAGGAACTGTATACAAACTATCACGAAAAGTACAAAGATACGTTTGTCGGCTGGTACTGGAATCCGGAAATTTGGAATGCAGAAGTCTTTAAGAAGACCTCTGCCGTGCGGGGCAAGAGTATTAAAACGCTGTCAACTGCGATGAATATCTGTTTGGATTATTTGAATAAGCTTGATCCCGATATGCCGTTTATGTTCAGCCCGTTTGCCAACACAGAAATTGGATCTGCAGACGATAATTATCAATTTTGGCACGATCTAATTGAACAAACGCACTTTAGAAAATCGGATATTTTGGCTCCCATGGATTCAGTTGGTGCAGGGGGGACGAAAATTCAATATTTAGACCGGTGGTTAAAGGCTTATAGTCAAGCGGTGGCCGAGACGGGAAAATTGAAGTTCTGGTGCAACTGTGAAGATTTCGATTATACGACTGCGCAGGAAGCTTGCTCTGCGGATATGGGGCGTTTTTCACGGCAAATGGAGATAGCGTCAAAATATTGCGAAAAAATAATCACTTTCGCTTATTCACACTATTACAGTCCGTATAACACGATTAACGGTTATGACGCAACTTATAGGGACTTTCTTAAAAACGGAAAACTTGAAACAGTACCGCCTTCTGCTCCGAAGAATTTTAAAGGTATTTTTGAAGGAAACATTGCGGTCTTATCTTGGGATGCTTCAACCGATAATATAGGAATTTGCGGATACAATTTGTATCGCAACGGTACATTGTATGAAACCATTCGTGCCGAACGCAGTGACAATGCACCTGATGTTCCGCCTATCGGAACCGAAACCACCGATTGGGATGCGATTAATATGATTCAACAAAGCGGCGAGGTCGAATATGCTGTAACCGCTGTTGATTGTGCCGGTAATGAGTCTGAAAAGACGATCTTAATACTGAAATGAAAGAAAGAGTGATTATTATGAAAAAACTAGTAAAATTCCTGACCCTTTTGACGGCATTGGTAATGCTGGCAAGTGTCGTTTGTGCTTTCCCGTGCTCTGCCGCAACCAGCTTTACAAAGACGGATAAAAATTTCAGGCCCGTTTTTGACTTTGATACGGTTCCCGGCACTTATGCTGCAGGCAATAACAAGGTTGGCACCCGCACCGATACAGTTGGCGATTCCAAGAGTGAAAAATGTATTGATGCGCAGGGGATCGGTATAAGCTACAAATTGGCGGATGTCGAAGGGGAAACAGTTTCCAATAACGGTGTAAAGCGTGCCGTTGCGGATTGATCACCGGAAAACGGTGCTTCTTTTTTTTATTCGGCTTTATGCTTTTTTATCTGTTTCACCGTAAATGGCAGAGCAAACGCGAGCATGCACAGCAGTGCCGCAAGGCTTTTTATCAGTTCTGCAATGCGCTGACCTTCGGGCAGGATAATTTCAAGCAGGACAAAGCAGATTTCGGCGGTGACGGCGGCAACAACTGCTATCACCGCCGTTTTTTTATTCAGAATCTTTTTAAGCGGAACATCGGGGGCAACGGTTTTAATATTAAGTATGACAAGTGCGAACACG
>JAKSQF010000115.1 GCA_024404235.1 Clostridia bacterium
CCTTTGTTTTGCTGATTCCGTTACTGCGTGCGGCTGTTCAACTGTGGCACCATCGCCCGACGACGTCTTCTTTTTTGTGGGAGGCGGTGTTATTAGCCGTTTTATTGCTTGTTGCCGCCCTTTATCGGCGTTCTATGGTAGTTGAATGGCAGAATGACCGCCTGATTCTGCGGCGGGGCGTTGTTTTTCGGCGTGTCGCCGTTCTGCCGATCAAGAATTTGGCGGCGTTGACGGTCACCCGCACCCCGATCGGCCGTATTTTCGGGGTTTCAAGCGTTTCTTTTCACACCGAAGCGGGCATTCTCCGTAGGAGCGATTTAATTTATCTTTTACGGGGTAATGATGTAAAAAAAATAACTGAGAGGCTGTACGGCAGCGTTTTTTCTCCGTTTGAGGGTGTTTCCGCCCGCCGTTTTCTGCTTTGGACGGCTTCGGATTCTTCGGCGATCACCGGTTGGGCAGTTGCCGTGCCGATTATTCGGCGTGCCGGTAAGCTGTTCGGCATAGCGCTTTCCCGATTATTGCTTATCCGTATCAGCGATGCCGCAACCCGCTTCGACGCCTATTTTCCGGCGGTTTTGAACGGCTTGACGCTGCTGCTGATTTTCGGTTATGCGGTTTCATTCTTGTCTTCGCTGATTACACTCGGGCGTTTTCGGTTGTCGGTCGGCCGAGTTACGGTAATGCAATCCGGCCTTCTTACAAGACGCACTGTGTATCTGCCACGACAGAATGTTCGTGCTGTTCGGCTTGAACAAAAACCGCTGTTGCAGTTGCTTTCCCGTGCATCGCTTCGCATTACCGCAGGCGCTGTCGGGCAGGGGCGAATCGGGCACAATTTCAGTTTTCCGATTGATCGGGAAGAATCGCTCAAATCCCTTTCGTTAAGGGCGTTTCTGCCGTTTGCGGAGGACGGTATCACCCTACGACCGCCACGCAATCGGCGGGTGGCATTTCGGTTTTACCGTCTGCCGATTTTTCTGCTTGCGGTGGTTTTGACGGCGGCTGTTATCCTCGGCAACCGATTGGTGTTTTTTAACCGATTTGCCGTCTTTCTGACCCTGCCGTTGTTGGTGGGTGTGGCGTATTACGGGCATCTTTGCCGGTACAATTACCGCTCCGGCTCGCTGACCTTCGGGCGGACGGTTTCAGCACAAAATTCGGTCGGCGCTAAGACCTGCAAACTCTACTGTTCAAGGGCGTTTACGGCATATTTTCGGTGTACGCAAACTCCACGGGATCGCCGTGAAAACACCTGTAACGTAAGGGTTTTTCTGCGTGCAAAGGCGTCAAACGGAGTCAAGGTGCGGCATTTGAATGCCGATGCCGCCCGCGAAAATCTCAACACTTATTATATGTATAATTCCGCTTGTTCGGGAGATACTACCTTTAACAATGTTTCACGTGAAACAATGGAGGGTACGGAATGAGTCTTCTGTTACAATGCGGTATTGCATTTTTAGTCGGCGGTGGATTTTGCGCGATCGGACAATTATTGATCGACTGCACCGGCTGGACGCCTGCACGAATATTGGTATCATACGTAGTCGGCGGCGTTTTCCTTACAGCCGTCGGGGTTTACGGCCCTTTGGTGCGCTTTGCGGGTGCCGGTGCTACCGTTCCGCTGACGGGTTTCGGGTATTCACTTGCCATGGGTGTGCGGCAGGCAACGGCACAATACGGTCTTTGGGGCGCACTTTGTGGCGGTTTGTCTGCCACTTCTGCGGGAATTGCCACGGCAATGCTGTTGGGTCTGCTGTTGGCGGTCATCTGCCAATCGGGTGATAAATAATATAATATATAGGTAGACGGCGGTTTTCGCCGTTTTTTCTTATTTTCCTATTTACATTCGGCGGTCTGTTTGTTATAATGAAAACCGTGAATGTTTCACGTGAAACAAATATGGGACGTTCGCCGTTTTTCGGCGAAAAACAGGAGTTTTTATGGGAAAAATCATTTCTATTGTCAATCAAAAGGGCGGTGTCGGCAAGACCACTACGGCGGTCAATCTGGCGGCGGCCGTTGGTCTTCAGGGCAAAAAGGTGCTTTTGGTCGATGCCGATCCGCAGGGTAACAGCACCAGCGGTTACGGAATCAGCAAAAAAGACGGCGCGCCCTCTTCTTACGAGGTTTTGATCGGTGAATGCCGTGCCGAAGCGGCGGTTGTCACTACGCAATGCAAGAACGTTTCGGTACTGCCTTCTTCGATGAATTTGGCGGCGGCCGAGGTCGATTTGATCGAGATCGAACACCGTGAATCCTGCTTAAAAACGGCACTTGCGGCCCTTCGTGAGCAGTTTGACTACATATTTATAGACTGCCCGCCGTCACTCGGGCTGATCACCATCAATTCGCTGAATGCCAGTGATACGGTGCTGGTGCCGATCCAATGCGAATACTACGCACTCGAGGGTCTTTCTCAGCTGATGGCTTCGGTGCGGCAGGTCAAACGGCTGTATAATCCGACGCTGGAAATCGAGGGCATTGTGCTGACGATGTTCGACGGACGGCTGAATCTGACCCAGCAGGTCGTGGGCGAAATCAAAAAATATTTTGCCGGAAAGCTTTACAAAACCGCCATTCCAAGGGCAGTTCGCCTTTCCGAAGCCCCCAGCTACGGTATGCCGATCCAGTACTACGACAAGCGCTCGAAGGGGTGCGACGCCTACAACCAACTGGGCAAAGAATTTTTGAAACGGAATAGGAGAGCATAAAAATGGCGATGAAAAAAGGCGGTCTCGGTCGGGGATTGGACATCCTCTTTAATGAAAACGCAACCGAGGAAAATGCCGCAGTTACGATAAAACTCAGCGAAATCGAGCCGAATCGGGAACAGCCCCGCCGCGATTTTGACGAAGCGGCGCTGAACGATTTGGCGGACAGCATCACCCGTTACGGCCTGTTACAGCCGATCGTGGTACATCCACAGCCGAACGGCACCTATCAAATCATTGCCGGTGAACGCCGTTGGCGTGCCTGCCGTATTGCCGGTTTGACCGAAGTGCCGGTTATTATTAAGGAAGTTGACGACAAAACGCTGATGGAGATCGCTTTGATCGAAAACCTCCAGCGTGAAGACCTGAACGCCGTTGAAGAGGCCGAGGGCTATAATTCCTTGATGAAACAGCACGGTATGACGCAGGAGCAGGTGGCCGAAGCGGTCGGTAAATCCCGCAGTGCCGTTGCCAATGCGTTGCGCCTGATTCATTTGAACGAAACCGAATTAGAGGCGCTGCGCCGCGGCACCATTTCTGCCGGACACGCCCGTGCATTGCTTGCCTGCGAGGATGAAACCCTGCGTGAGAAGATGCTGCTTGCCGCCGCAGACGGTGCTTCCGTTCGTGAGTTGGAGCGTATGGTCACCGCCGGCAAAAAGAAAGCGGCCACCAAAAAGACGCCGCCGAAGAAGCCGTCTTTTTATAATGAGGTGGAACTTTCTCTGCGCAACGAACTGCACAGAAAAGTTAACATAACACCAAACGGAAAAGGCCGTGGTACAATTACGATCGAATTCTATAACGAGGACGAATTGTCCGATTTTGCCCGCCGTCTTGCCGGTGAGGAATAAGTTTACATAATATCGGGAGGAAGACGATGGAAATTCATGCTTCCGCAACCTTTGATTACAGTACGATGTCAAAGTGGTTTCGCCGTAGCGGTTTGGTGAGGACTGTTCTTTATGGGTTGTTTGCAGCCGCATTTATCGGTTTTGCTGTGTGGGATTTGATTTGGTTTATTTCAGATTCCGATCGGCAGATTGCTGTTCCGGTTTTTGCTATTTTGTATTTTGCGTTTGCATTGTTTTATGTTTATTTGATAATTGCCTATCCGAAACGAGGGTTTAAGCGATTGGGCAATCTGCAAAATGCGCATATTACATACGTTTTTCGGGAAGGCAATTATTCAATGACGATAACCGCTGATGGCCTCAACGGTCAGGAGGAACACGGTTGGCAGGGCATCAAAAAAGTGGTTGAGTGCGTAGATTACATATATATTTATTTGCAATCACATCAGGTGCATTTAGTTGATAAAGCGACCGTAAACGAGGAAGATATGGTGCAATTACGTTCGTTTTTTGCTGAAAAATTCGGTAAAAGATTCTTTGCCCGGAAAAATTAGAGGAGGTCTATATATTAAATGCTGTGGTTTTTCTTAATCTTCTCAACTGCGTGTTGGGGTCTTGCAGAAATCTTTTATAAAAAAGGAAACGTAGCGCACGAAAAGTACGCGCACTTGAAAACAACCGTCTTTGTCGGTATCTTTTTCGGTCTTTATTCCCTCGTCATTTTATTGACGCAGGACGTAGAGCTGAAATACCTGCCGGCAAACTTTATCCGCTATCTGCCCGTGGCGGCTTGCTACATCGTGTCGATGATGTGCTCGTATTTCGGCGTTCGTTATATCGAGGAGTCCATTTCCGACCCGATCGAGAACACCTCCTGCGCATTTGTCCCCATTTTGTGCGCCATTTTTATGCATGAAAAGCTGAGTGCCGGTATTATTGCGGCAATCGTGGTGGTTGTTGTCGGCATTTTGGGCGTCGGATTCTTCGATGCACAGGGCAAGACCGACCGAAAGCGCGTTTGGGGTAAAAAATTAGCGCTGATCGCCATTGCCATGCCGTTCTGTTATATGATTTTGGATGCGATCGGCACGTTTTTGGACTGCTACTATACCGACGATGCGGCCAATACGGTGCTGATCCATGTAAACGACGGTAATTTGGAGCATACCGCCAACTGCTGTTACGAATTTACGTTTTTACTGGTTGCAATCGGTATATACATCTTCTTAAGGACAAAGGGCGTCAAGCTGTTTGACGGCGGGGAAGCCGCACCGATCGAGGGTGTTGCACCGGCGAAGACGACTATGCAGAAAATCAGCGGTCAGCGCAACAAGATGATCGCCGCTCTGTTTGAAACCGGCGGCCAGGCGACCTATCTGTTTGCTTTGTCGGAGGGTACCGGCATTGCGGCCGTTATTCTCGGCGCAGGCACGGTCATCATTTCCTTTGTGCTGTCGCGCTTCCTTTTAAAGGAAAAGCTTTCGGTTTTGCAGTACGCCTTCATCGGTATTATATTTATAGGTATAATCGCATTGGCTTTGCAGGGCGCTTGAGCGAGCCGCAAACGCAGTTGCAGGCGGTTTTTCGATGATTAAGGTTTAGGAGCATATATAATATGGAAATCAAGGCTACGTCAAAAAATAACGCCGCAACGGTCAAACGCTTGCAGCGGGTGGCGTTTCGTGTCGCAAACGGCCACGTGATCTTCTGCGCCGGCGGGATACTGATTTTGCTGATGCTGTTGGTACATCTCATCGTCAGCAAGGGCTTTAAGCACTTTTTCCTCGGCTATCTGATTTTGCTGGCCGTGTGGCTTGGTACGTATGCCTACAGCTACTTCATCGTACCGCGCCGCGCCTACCGTAAGGATAAGCGCATTCGCAAGGCCGAAAATGCCATTACTTTTTCGGATAACGCCGTCACGGTCATCAGCACCACCGATACCTCCTTTGAAAAACAGGTCGTCCCGTATGAGGAGGTCTACCGTATGTGTGAGGATCCTACCCACTTTTACATCTTCATTTCACCCGAAATCGGTTATACGGTGGATAAGTCAAGTATGAAGGGCGGCACCGAAACCGTGCTGCGCCGTAAACTGTTCGGCTACTTCGGTCAAAAACGGTATATCCTATTTAATAAGGACGTCACAGAGGATTGACCGGCTGTCAAAAAGAATTTCAAAAAATACCGTCGAAAAACAAAATCGGCGGTATTTTTTCGCTTTCGGCACATATATTTAATGATGTTCCGCACCAAATTTTTCGGTAAAATCTTTCCTTTTGCACAATATCTTGGGGCAGTAAAACAGCACCGCCACAACGCCGAAAAAAAATTAAAAAAAGTTAAAAAAAGTGCTTGACAAAGGGGGAGTGGTGTGGTATTATAATCGAGCGCCCT
>JAKSQF010000116.1 GCA_024404235.1 Clostridia bacterium
TTAAGATATTACTTGCATTTTTACCTATTATATACTAAAATAAATAATAATGCAAGTACAATCACTTTATGGAGGAAATAATAGATGGAAGCTTTTCAGGACGTATTTTTTGAACAACTTATCGCCGTAAAAAGAACGGGTGGCGATTGGTTTAAGTTGATCGGCATTTGGGTTTTGGCAATTGTGCTTTCGCTCTTTTTTATCTTTTTCGCGATTTTAGGTGCGTTCGGCGTTATTGTGGCAGGAGGAGTGATGTGGGGTGAAGATCAGCTTTGGCTGTTCTTTACGGTGGAATATGAATACGCTGTTACCAACGGTGATTTGGACGTTGCCAAAATTTTGGGCCGCAGCAACCGTAAATTCCAACTGTCGATGGATCTTTCAAAGGCTGACCGATTGGAAAAGTACAAGCCCGGCATGGAAGACCACGCCACCTACAAAAAGATTGTTCGTGCCTGCGACAAAGATGCACAGGATGCGTATTTTTTGGTCGTCACCGAAGAAGCCAAGGGCACACGGGCATTGATTTTCACCCCCAACAAACGCTTACAGCAGGCGATCGTTAAGGGGTTGCCGAAGTTTTTGGCAATCAGCGCTTTTAAAGATTGATAAACAGCGGGTGGTCGATACGGCCACCCTTTTTTAAAGGAGTTTTCAAAATGAAAATCTTGAGTTTAGACCAAATTCGGGCGACCGAAAACGCCGTTTTTGCAAGTGGAACTTCTGCTGACGAGCTGATGTGCCGTGTCGGTGAAGCCGCCGCGGACGTTATTATCGAGCGTTATCATCCCATCGGTAAAAAAGTGATCGTTGTCTGCGGAAACGGCAACAACGGCGGGGACGGTTTTGTCATTGCGCACAAGCTGTATTCGGCGGGTGCAAAGGTTTTTCTTTGGTTGCCGTTGGGCGACCCCGCCACCGAAACCGCACAGCATCAATTTGAATCCGTGCGGGAATACCCCCGTGTATACGATTTGCCGAATGATACCGATCTTGTCATTGACGCCATTTTCGGCATTGGGCTGAACCGTGCCGTGCGGGAGCCGATTTCGGACTACATCGGGCAGATCAACCTTTCGGAAGCACCCTGCGTTTCGATTGATATTCCAAGCGGTGTTTTCTGCAACGACGGTGCTTTCGGTGCCGCTGTTCGGGCCGATTTGACCCTGACCGCCATTGCCGCAAAGCCGTGTTTCTTTTTGCCGCCCGCTTCGGAAACCTGTGGCGAGGTCGTTGTGCTGGACGTCGGCGTGCCGATTGAGGACTATACCTGCCTGACCGTAGAAAAACCGATTGAACGCAAGCGTGCCAAGAATGCCCACAAGGGCACCTTTGGCAAAGCCGCCCTGTTTTGCGGCAGTTACGGAATGTGCGGTGCGCAGATCCTTGCCGCCCGTGCCGCTTTGCGCAGCGGCGTCGGTATTGTGCAGGCCGTTGTATGCGACCGAAACTATCCTGCCTTTTGCGTAGCCGTACCTGAGGCCGTTACCTACCCTGTGCTGACCGGCACGAACGGTTGCCCCGTTGTATCGGAAGCGCAAATCGGCGAGATTTTGAAAAAGGCCGATGCCGTACTGGTCGGCCCCGGCTTGGGGGCTACGGCCGAATCGGAACGACTGGTTAAGAATATTCTGCAAATGACCGAAATTCCGATCGTTTTGGATGCTGATGGCATAAATGTGATCTGCCGCGACATAAGTATTATTAAAAGAGTCAAAGCACCGGTGATCATCACCCCGCATCCGGGCGAAATGGCACGCCTTTTCCAGACGACCGTCGAAAAGGTGGAAAGCAACCGTCTTGGGTACGCCAAAAAGTTTGCGACCGAGTTCAACTGTGTTGTGGTATTGAAGGGTGCCAACACCGTTATTGCCGCACCTGACGGGCGGTTGTTTATCAACACGACCGGCAATCCCGGTATGGCGACCGGCGGCAGCGGTGACGTACTGGCGGGGATGATCGTTTCGCTGTTGGCACAAGGGGCGACCGCACTTTCTGCGGCAACAACAGCCGTATACCGCCACGGAGAGGCCGGCGACCGTGCCGCCCGTCGAACCGGTGAGTGCGCCCTGCTGCCGAGCGATCTTATTGATGCGTTGGCTTCGCCGGACGATTGATCTTGATAAAAAAGGGATTCCTCCGGCAGAGAGGAGTCCTTTTTTATGCACAAAATACGGTGGGTTTTATTATTTTCATTGATTATTATCCTCTGTGGGTGCGGGGCAAAAAAGCAGACCCGACCCGTTACGACCGGCATTTCATTTGTGGCGGATATTACCTGCCGAAACGGAAATTATCTTTGCGACTGCACGGTAGATAAGGCGGGCAATATGACCGTTTGCGTTCGCCGGCCGCAGGCGTTGGACGGTTTGAAAATCACCTTTGCCTCCGGCAAAGCTTCGGCCGAATTTTTCGGGCTGAAATATACTCCGCAAAATGACCGTTTTCCCGCAGGAGCTATGGCACAGTATCTTTACGGCATTTTGCACAGCGGCGGTACCGCAACCGTAAAAAAAGCCAACGGCACACTTTCGGGAAAGGTTGACGGGCGGCCGTATACCTTAAAAATTTCGCCCGCCGGATTTCCGCTGGAAGCCGAAATCCCCGACGACAACTGCCGTATCACCTTTCGGCAGGTGACGGTATTATCGCATTAAAAAACGGCAGATACTCAAAAGAGTATCTGCCGTTTTTACTTAAATTCTTACGGTTGCCTGCCTTCCCCATGGCGCCGATACGCTCGCCTTGGAAAAAAGCCAAAGCACAGGGATATTATCATTCAACGGTATCGGCGGGAATTCCGCCTGCCCATCGGTAAAAATCACAATGCTTGAAATCGAATCCGGAGAAATATTTTTTCGTATATAATTAAACAACTCACAGTAATCCGTTCCACCGCCACCCACCGGCACCGCAGAAGACAAATCGGATATACTGTGAAACGGTATAAGCGGATAAACGAGCGAATCAAAAAAGCCGAGTATTCCCGACAATGCCCCGTCAAACTGCGTGATCGCACCCTTTAATTCCGCAAAAACTCCATTCAAAACCGACCGACTGATCGAGCCCGAAGTATCTACCATAAACAATACCTCTTTGAACTTTTGGTCGACGACCCCATAATCCGGCAGAAAAATATCACGGTCGGCAAAACGTTTATCGGGCGGTGAAAAGGTATAGTCGATCACATCGCACTGCACAATATCGCAGAGTAACTTTCGCCAATCGACCGTTGACGGATCGTTAGCCTGCCACATTCTTTCGGCGAAAGTGATTTGCGAAGAATTATTGACCTTGACCATATCTCGCAGCATTTGTATCTGTTCGTTTACGCCGTTGGAATCGCTTTCCGATTTATAGCCCTGCGAATCTTCCTGCTTGTCAGTCGTATCGTATTTGCCCGTCGGCGCATCGTCGGTCCAGTTTTTGGGGAAAGCATCCTCTTTTGCGGGAGCGAATTCCTTTTTGTGTGCACGAAATCTGCTTGCCTTATTTTTTGAAACAAGCCCCTTTGGTATAGTGTCCTGCGGCGACAAAATCAGTATTCCGTCCGTGCAAACTCGTGTTTTATCCCAATATTCATCCGAGTCGATCATATACCCTCTTTTTTTACTCTCACTTAAATCGGATGGATCAAACGGAACACAGGCGAAGGCCTCCAAAGACGTCATCGTTCTGCCGTCTGATTTCGGGAAAAAGGTTTCGGTATAGATGCGACCGATTTTCGGCATTTTCTCGCGTTGCCACCCAAGCAGAGTCAAATTTGCATTGGCAACAATATCGGCCGCAAGATGGTACCGCTCGCCCCGATAGTATTTCGGGCGGTCAACGTGTCCTAATGCAATATGCATTAACTCGTGCGAAAGTATAAAATCAAGTGCTTCATCATCCAACTTTTGCAACCAATCCGGATCGAAATACAGATTCTTCCCGCTTGTCGAAATACGCCATACCGACTTTGTTGCAATAAAATTCCACCGATACAGCGGTTCGGAAAATCGGCGGTCAACGTTGGAAATTCTGTAACGGGATTCCATCAGCCGATATTTCAACTGACCGATACGTTTTTCCGTCATTTAGAATTCCTCACAGCTTCCTTGAAAATTTCGTTTTCCTCTACAATCGGTCTGATTTGCGCAATTTGATAATAATCGTGCAATAGTTTTTTTCTGAACGACCATGGCAACCGGCAGGCATAATCAATAGAACGGTCAATTTGCTCTTTACTGTTATAAACACGCACCTTTGCCACCAGCAGTGACCGCAAGGCAATCAGCAATTCCGTTTGATTTACTACCGTATTGCAGGAGCGGTTAAATATTTCTTCCGCATCGGGAACAGAGCGGTATAATTCACACCATTTTTTGAAGTAATACGCCTGATTATGTCCGATACATCCGACAATCATCGGGAAAACCTCGTTGATATCATCCGATACAAAATTCAAAACATTACTGACCATTTCCCATGAACGTGGTGTAGGAAATGCAAGGTCGATCCCCGAATCTTCAAATTTCATCAGAGCAACCGAATTATAGTCCAAATAGCCCACAACATAATGATGAATTGCACTTTTTACAGCCCAATCGTGCCAAGCAGCCGCATCACTTTTGATTTCAAAATGCATCAACCGATTGGAAAGTGCTTTCGGCATTGTATATGCCACCGACTTATCCGTGACACGGTTTCCCGCCGCAATTACGATGCAATTATCGGGCAGTTTATGTTCTCCCACCGTACGGTCAAGCGTGATTTGATAGGCAGCCGCCTGCACCGACGGCGGTGCCGCAGAGATTTCATCCAAAAAGAGTATATTTACAACGTCCTTGCTGTCATCCATTTGAAATATCTGTGGTTTTAACCATATTGCCAGCGTTTTATCGGCATTAACTGTCGGAATACCACGCAAATCCACCGGATTAAACAGTAATAGCCGAACGTCGGTAATATTCACTTTTTTATGGGTCGCATTTTCAACGGCGGTCGCTATTTCCCGAACGCCCTGCGACTTGCCGACACCGGGTGCGCCCCAAAGCATTGCAGACGGAAATTTTTGAAACGGTATATTATTTTTAATAAGATTGATATAGGATTTTGACAAAATTCTGACCATTTCATTTACATTGACCGAGCATAATCCAAAAGAAACATCACTCATAACTGTACCGCCTTTTTGATTTTTCTTCATTTTAGCACAGTTACAGTCCTGTTTTTCGTACTTCGGTTTAAGGCCATAAAAAAGACCCAACCTTTTCGGTTGGGTCTTTGTAATATGTTTAAACTTAAGCCTTATTTGCGCTGCCGAACAGTTCGATCTTTTCGCGAACGGTGGCCTTGATGGCTTCAGCGCCGGGAGCCAACAGCTTGCGCGGGTCAAAGCCCTTGCCCTGCAGGTCCTTACCAGCCTCAACGTATTCGCGGGTAGCAGCAGCGAAAGCCAGCTGGCATTCGGTGTTAACGTTGATTTTGGAAACGCCCAGCGAAATGGCCTTCTTGATCATATCAGCCGGAATGCCGGTGCCGCCGTGCAGAACCAACGGCATTTCGCCGGTGAGCTGCTGAATGGCATCCAGCGTATCAAAGCTGAGGCCTGCCCAGTTTTCAGGATATTTACCGTGGATGTTACCGATACCGGCAGCAAGCATGGTAACGCCCAAATCGGCGATCATTTTGCATTCGTTCGGGTCGGCAACTTCGCCTGCACCGATAACGCCGTCTTCTTCACCGCCGATGGAGCCGACTTCGGCTTCCAAAGAAAGGCCGAGTTTTTCACATTCGGCAACCAATTCCTTGGTCTTTTCGATGTTTTCTTCGATTGGATAGTGAGAACCGTCGAACATGATGGAAGAGAAGCCT
>JAKSQF010000117.1 GCA_024404235.1 Clostridia bacterium
CCGAAACACAACTTGAAAGCGGTGGGGGAAAGCGTCCGACTTTTCGGGCATCTGTTCCAAATGAGGCCGATCGCCTGCGCATTTTGGCGGGCTATGATTTCGGGATGGGGGACGAGCCCTTTCCCGAAGAAATTTTATTGGATGAAAAGGCAATGGCTGTTTTTGTGCGGGGCGCTTTTTTGGGATGCGGTAACATTAGTGATCCGCAGACCGAGTATCGTGTCGATTTTTCCGTGCGGGAACAAGCCCGTGCCGAGGCATTGCGGGAAATGCTTGTCTCGCACGATATTCCGGCCTCCCTTTCAAAACGCGGTACGGGTTACGTGGTTTATCTGCGTAAAAGCGAAGCAATCATCAATCTGTTGACGTGGATCGGTCTGTCGGATCGCAGTCTTGAAATGATTGAAACGACCATTCTTAAAAGTGTGAAAAACAATATGAACCGTGCCCGTAACTGCGATAACGCCAATATTTCGAAAACAGTCGAAGCCTCGATCCGTCAACGCACGGCAATCGCCTTTTTGGAACAGAGCGGACGTTTGGAAACATTGCCGCAGGCACTCTATTCGGCAGCAGTCTTGCGTCGGGAACATCCGGATGCTACCCTGCATGAGCTTTGCCGTTTAAGTCCTGAACCGATTACCGATTCGGGGCTGAATCATCGTTTGTGCCGCTTGGTCGAACTTTACGAAGAATATAAAAACTGATCATTTGAAAATTGCAGGAGAGGGGGAATTTGCGTGGATTTTGTTCATCTGCATCTGCATACCGAATACAGTCTGCTGGACGGATGTTGTCGGATTGGGCAGTTATTGGATGCTGTTGCTGCCAAGGGACAGAAAAGTGTAGCCATTACCGATCACGGCGTAATGTACGGTGCCGTACAGTTTTATAAAGAAGCAAAAAAACGCGGAATTCACCCGATCATCGGTTGTGAGGTATACGTTGCACCCCGTACCCGTTTCGATAAGCAGCGTGCTTTGGATGCCGAATACAGTCACCTTGTTCTACTCTGTGAAAACCAAACCGGATATCAGAATCTAATTAAATTGGTGTCGCTCGGTTTTGTCGACGGTTTTTACTCAAAACCCCGTGTCGATCGTGAACTGTTGGAAAAGTATCATGAAGGGTTGATCGCTCTTTCGGCCTGCCTTGCCGGTGAAATCCCCCGTGCGTTGCTGCGTGGGGATATGGATGCCGCACGCAAAACAGCCGAATGGTACCGTAACACCTTTGGCGTCGATAACTATTTTATTGAATTGCAAGATCACGGTCTGCCGGAGCAACAGCGCATTTATCCGCTGCTGCTGAAGCTTGCCGAGCAGTTGGATATCGGTCTTGCTGCTACCAACGACGTGCATTATATCGAGGCTGATGATGCCTTTATGCATAAGGTCTTACTTTGCGTGCAGACCGGCTCTAAAATCAACGAAGAAAACCCGCTTGAATTCAAAACGAATGAGTTTTACCTGAAAACGGCAGACGAAATGTACAAGCGTTTTTCCGATGTGCCGCAGGCACTTGAAAACACGGTAAAAATTGCCGAACGCTGTCAGGTTGAATTCGAGTTTGGAAATATAAAATTGCCCTTTTTCGATACCGGCGGCGTTGATCACGCAACCTATTTTCGGGATCGGTGTATTGAAGGAGCACATCGTATCTACGGCGAAACCCTGCCGGATGCCGTTACCGAGCGATTAAACTATGAACTTTCGGTCATCGAAAAAATGGGTTATGTCGACTACTATCTCATCGTTTGGGACTTTATTCGCTACGCCAAGGAGCAGGGCATTCCGGTCGGACCGGGCAGAGGCTCGGGCGCAGGAAGCCTTGCTGCATACTGCATCGGAATTACCGGCATTGATCCGTTGCGTTATAATTTGCTCTTTGAACGCTTCTTGAATCCCGAGCGTGTTTCAATGCCCGACTTTGATATCGACTTTTGTTATGTTAACCGTCAGCGGGTCATTGATTACGTGACCGAAAAGTACGGGAGTGACCACGTGGCGCAGATTGTCACCTTCGGTACAATGGCCGCCCGTGCCGCCATTCGTGACGTTGGCCGTGCGCTCGATATTTCTTATCAGTTGTGCGATCGTATCGCCAAATTGATTCCGTATGCCATGAATATGACGATCGACCGCGCAATGGAGGGTTCAAAGGAACTGCGTGAGCAGTACGACGGGGACGAGCGTGTCCGACAACTGATTGATATGGCACGGAGAGTGGAGGGAATGCCCCGTCACGCTTCGACCCACGCCGCCGGTGTCGTTATTTCCGACCGACCGGTCAGCGAATACGTGCCGCTCAGTGTAAACGATGAAGCGATCGTCACGCAGTATACGATGACCGAACTTGAAGAACTGGGCCTTTTGAAAATGGACTTTTTGGGATTGCGAAACCTGACGGTCATCAGCGATACCGAAAAAACCGTCCGCAAAACGAATCCGACTTTTTCGGTCGAAAAAATACCAATCAACGATCCCGAAACCTTTAAAATGCTGGGACAGGGGTTGACCGACGGTGTGTTTCAGTTTGAATCGGACGGCATGAAGAATGTTCTGCGCCGCTTCGGCCCCGAAACACTTGAAGATTTGATTGCTATTATTTCGCTCTACCGACCTGGTCCGATGGACTCTATCCCGAAATATATTCACAACCGACACAATCCGCAGGACGTCACCTATGAAACACCGCTTTTAAAGCCGATTTTAGAGGTCACCTACGGTTGTATCGTTTACCAAGAACAGGTAATGCAGATTTTCCGTGCATTGGCGGGATATTCGCTCGGCCGTGCCGACGTGGTGCGTCGTGCAATGGCGAAGAAAAAACACGCCGTTATGCAAAAGGAACGTTCGGCCTTTATCTACGGCGACCGTGATGCCGACGGTAACGTCCTTTGTTGCGGTGCCGTTGCAAACGGGGTGCCTGAAGCGGTGGCACAAAAGATTTTCGATGATATGTCGGCGTTCAGTTCGTATGCTTTTAATAAATCCCACGCCGCAGCCTATGCCTTGGTGTCTTACCAAACCGCCTATTTGAAATGTCACTATCCCGCGGCCTATTTTGCCGCCTTGCTGACAAGCGTTTTGGATAACGCGGGAAAAATCGCACAGTATACAACCGAATGCAAGCGGCTCGGTATTGCCATTCTGCCGCCATCGGTTAACGAAAGCGGAGAATCCTTTACCGCCGTTTCGGGTGGTATTCGTTTCGGTCTTTTGGCGGTGCGTAATCTCGGCCGCGGAATGATCGACCGTTTAATCAATGAACGCCAAAACGGTGCGTATACCTCGATGTATGATTTTTGTCTACGGAATGCCGGCAGGGAGTTGAATCGCCGTGCGGTGGAAGGATTGATTAAAAGCGGTGCGATGGACGGCTTGGAAGAAAACCGCCGCATGATGCTTTGCAATCTTGAACGGGTGCTTTCGGCCGCCGAAAACGAACAGCGTTTTGCAGGAAACGGTCAGATGAATCTGTTCGGCAATACCTTTGATGCCGCACCCGAACTTGAAAAAATCGAGGAAATGGATAAAAACCAACTGCTGGCCTTTGAAAAGGAGGCAACAGGACTTTATCTTTCGGGGCATCCGACCGATGCGTATGCCGGCTTTATAGCCCGTGGCAATTTCACTCCGATCGGCGATCTTGCTTCCCACCGTCTGCCCGACGGAAAGCGGGTGACCGTCGTCGGTGCACTTAGCGATTTTAAGGTTCGGCAGTTAAAAAACAAAAACATTATGGCAACCGCCACGATTGAGGACGTTTCGGGCGTTGTCGGTGTTACGGTGTTCGGTGATACCTATGCACGCTTCCGTCCGTTGCTGATGGGCGGTGCAGTCGTATTGCTTACGGGTAAGGTCTCCGAAAGGGAAGACCGTGATACCGAGCTTGTTTGCGAGCGGGTCGAAGCCGTGCCTGAAACGGCCGGCAACGTTACCGTACCCGAAAAGCGCGTGCCGGCGGGACTTTATCTGCGGGTCGACAGTATCACAGACCCTAAAATGGATGCCGTCCGCGATGTGCTTGCAAGGTATCCGGGGACTTCACCGGTCATTCTTGCCTGCAAGGATACCGGTAAGCGAATGAAGGCACGCGGCGGTGTGGACGAAACCCGCGCACAACAGTGCACGAACGAGCTTTCGGCTGTTTTGGGCACGGATAACGTGAAATTTGTGCTGTAAACCGTTGTTTTGTAATAAAAAATGATATTTTTTTGTAAAAATTATTATTGCATATTTCGGTTTCTTGCGTTATAATTAATCTTGATATTTTTTTGACAATTCTTTTTTATTATTTTGGAGATGATAGTTTATGAAAACAATTGCTGTATTGACCAGTGGCGGTGACGCACCGGGTATGAACGCCGCCGTGCGTGCGGTCGTGCGTACCGCGATCGCAAAGGGAATGACCGTAAAAGGTGTTCGCCGTGGCTACAACGGGTTGATCGAGGACGATATCATTGATCTGGGTGCCCGCGATATGTCGGATATCATCCATCGCGGTGGTACCTTCCTGTATACGGCCCGCAGCCCGAAGTTCAAGACCGAAGAGGGTATGCAGGCGGCTCTTGAAACCTGCAAAAAGGAAGGCATTGAGGGTATCGTCGTTATCGGCGGTGACGGTTCTTACCGCGGCGCCCGCGATCTTTCCGAACGTGGCATTCCATGTGTCGGCATTCCGGGAACGATCGATAACGATATTTCTTCTACCGAATATACCATCGGCTTTGATACGGCAATGAATACGGCAATGGAAATGGTGGACAAGATCCGTGATACCGCCCAGTCGCACGACCGCTGCAGCGTGGTCGAGGTCATGGGTCGTCACGCCGGTCATATTGCTTTGCCGTTGGGCATCGCAGTTGGTGCTACTGCCACTCTTGTGCCGGAAATTGAAACTCCGGTCGAAAAGGTTATCGAAAAAATCCGCACTAAACAGCAGCAGGGCAAACGCCACTTCATCGTAGTTGTTGCCGAGGGCGTCGGCGGTACGGATGCACTTGCCACCAGAATTATGGATGAAACGGGCATTGATACCCGTGCCACGGTTTTGGGTCACGTTCAGCGTGGCGGTAACGCATCGGTGCGTGACCGTGTGGTCGCTACCGAAATGGGTTATGCCGCTGTAGAACTGCTTGAAAAGGGCATCGGCAACCGAGTAATTTGCCAACGCAAGGGCGAAATCGTTGACGAGGATATTTTCGAAGCCTTGAATATGAAGAAATCTTTGGATATGAAATTGTTGCAAATTGCAGATACAACATCTATTTAATGAAAAAAGCGAAACGGAAACAACCGTTTCGCTTTTTGTTTTCGTTGACAAACGGTCGTAAAAATGGTATATTGAAGGTGTAATAGTATCATCATTTTTTGGAGGTTTTCCGGTTGAAAAAACAAATCAAAAAGTGTGTGCTTTGCATTCTTTTGGTGGTTGTATTCTCCTACACTTTGTTATCAAGTTTATTTGTTTCGGCTACGTCCGGAAAGATTTGTATGCATTCTTACGGTGCATGGAAAACAGTGGCAGCGGTTTGCAAAAGTAAAAAAGCAAATGAGTGCGGTGTCGAAGCACGGTCCTGTGGCCTTTGTGGACATACCGAGTTGCGTGATTTGGCAGACATAGGACATAATTATGCCGCTGAATATACGGTGGATTGTGCCGCAACGGGTTCAGCTAGCGGATCGTTATCCCGACATTGTATTCGTTGTAACAGTACGACTGATCGAATCAGTTTTTCTGTGAAAGATGCAAATGCAAAGGGATTTAGAAATATTGTTGGAGAAAAGGTAACAAAAA
>JAKSQF010000118.1 GCA_024404235.1 Clostridia bacterium
CGACGGCTCAGGCGGACACAAGGCTCACCACGATCTGCATACCTCGTATGTTGCCCGTGCTAAGTTCACGAAGTAATTAAAAGTTTCTTTTGTCTGCCGCATTCTAACGGGTGCGGCAGATTTTCTGTATTGTTTTGGGAGGCATTAAAATGCTTATTACCGATCCTGTCGTTTTCGCTGTCGGAAACGACTATCACATTATGGCGCCGGTGGATGAAGACTGCCTTTATGGAGTCGAGGTTGGTGGCGAAAAGTTTTTGGACGAAGCCAACGGCGTTTTTCGTTCGGATTGTCGTATTCATCGGGCAATCGTACCGATGGAAGTGCTCAGTGCCGCGGGAGAGTGTGCCGTGTTTACGCGTAAGGTAGCCGATGGTGCGCCGGATTCACCTGCGATTGAGGGACTGGTCGAGATGCAGTATGATTTTCAGCCGCTTGTAACCGAGGAACCGCGCGTTTACGTTGTTTCGGATACCCATTGCCAAATTGAAGAGCCTATTGCCGCCGCCAAAGCATTCGGAAAAATAGATTTGCTGATTTTAAACGGCGATATTCCCGATTGCGCCTATAATCACGATTTTTATCTGATCGCCTACCGCATTGCGGCCGCCATCACCCACGGCAATATTCCGGTGGTAATGGCACGGGGCAATCACGATCTGCGTGGCTACATTGCCGAACATTATGCCGAATATTTCCCCAATCAAAACGGAAATACCTACTATACTTTCCGTGTGGGGTCAATTTGGGGCATCGTGCTGGACGGTGGGGAGGATAAGCCGGACGAATATCCCGATTACAGTGGAATCGTCTGTTGCCACCGCTTCCGTCAGCGGCAAACCGCTTTTATAAAGCAGGTGACCGACAATGCCGCCAACGAATATGCCGCAGATGGCGTAAAACTGCGCTTGGTCGTTTGCCATAACCCGTTTGTGCACCGTATGGATCCGCCGTTTGATATCGAGCAGGAAATCTATGCCGAATGGGCAAAGCTGTTGCAGAACGTGAATCCGCATTATATGATTTGCGGTCATTTGCACTGTTCGCAGGTACATACGCCCGACGACGGTTGGAGTACCAACGGAACGCTCTGTCCCGTTTTGGTGGGTGGCATTCCGGGTCGTAAAAACCCGATTTGGCACGGAATGGGCATCGAATTTTTTGCCGACGGTTGCCACGTTACCCATAATAACAATAACGGCGAAATCGTTTTGGAAAGTGATGTGCCGAAGGCATCTTTTTGATGAATTCTGCGCTTTTTTGTCTGAAACGGTTGACAGCGGAAAATTCTTGTGATACTATTAAAAAGTTGATAGAGGTGCGAGCTTCATCAGTAACGCTGTAAGGCGGTGCGGAAACACCACAGCGTGAAAGGGAAGATCGCCGAAGCGGTCGCGTGGTTTCCGTCGCACGGTCGTTGGGATATTATAGAATATATAATGTACTGTCACTGTTGTGGAGCGCTATCGTAACATTTTTAGTCCTTTAATGGATTTTTAAGGCTTTACGGTCGCACTTTTACGGTGCGACCTTTATTTATTTAAAAAAGAGGAGAGAAAACTATGCAAAGAAACAAAATGACAAGATGGCTTGCCGCATTGTTCGTTTGTGCTTTGGTTGCCATGTTCGGCTGTATGACGGCTTTTGCCGATACCGACGATACGGCGACTGCACCCGAAACAACGGCGGCCTCGACCGAAACCTTTACGGTCACAGTTGACGAAGAAGACGTTGAGTATGATTTGTCTGACGGCGAGTCGGCTCAAGCCTACGTTGACAGCTATGCCGACAACCTCGGTGCGGACAAGGAATTTGACGATCACTTGAACACCGCCTTGGGCAAGGTGCGTGAATCGGTCAAAACTTATGCTACCGTTTGGGCACTTTTGCCGCCGATCATCGCCATTGTACTGGCGCTCATCACGAAAGAGGTTTATTCCTCTTTGTTTATCGGTATTTTGTGCGGCGGCCTTTTGTATTCCAACTTCACGCTGGAAGGTACCGTGGTACACACCTTGAAAGACGGCTTTATTTCCAGTGTGGCAGATGAGTATAACGTCGGTATTTTGATTTTCCTTGTTATGCTCGGCGCTTTGGTTGCTATGATGAACAAGGCCGGCGGCTCGCGTGCTTTCGGTCGTTGGACTTCAAAGCATATTCATACCCGCATCGGTGCACAGCTGGCTACCATTGCTTTGGGTGTGCTGATTTTCATCGACGACTATTTCAACTGTTTGACAGTCGGCTCGGTCATGCGTCCCGTTACCGATAAACAGAAGATTTCCCGTTCTAAATTGGCTTATTTGATCGACGCCACGGCCGCTCCGGTCTGCATTATTGCCCCCATTTCTTCGTGGGCGGCGGCAGTTGCCGGTTTTGCAAAGGGCGCCGGTGCCAAAAGCGGTATGTCCCTGTTTATCAGTGCCATTCCGTACAACTTCTACGCTTTACTCACCATCGTTATGATGCTGTTCTTGGCCTTCTCCGGTATGGATTACGGCCCGATGAAGAAGCACGAAAGCAATGCAAAGAAGGGCGATTTGTTCACCACAAGCCCCATGGAAGAAGCAGTTGAAAACATGACCGTCAACGAAAAAGGCCGTGTGATCGACCTGGTCATTCCGGTCATCGTGCTGATCATCACCTGCGTTATCGGTATGATTTATTCCGGCGGTTTCTTTGAAGGTGTCGGCTTTATCGAAGCCTTCTCCAACAGTGATGCCTCGGTCGGTTTGGTCATCGGCTCGTTTGCCGCAATCATCTTCACCGTTATCTTCTATCTGTGCCGCCGTGTACTGAACTTTAAGCAGTGCATGGAAGCTCTTCCGGAAGGCTTTAAGGCCATGGTTCCGGCTATTATGATCCTTTGCTGTGCATGGACCCTGAAGACAATGACCGACAGCCTCGGTGCAAAGATCTTCATTTCTCAGCTGGTTGAAAAGTCTGCTGGCTCGTTCCAGATGTTCCTGCCGGCCATCATCTTCGTGATTGCCGTCGGTTTGTCCTTTGCAACCGGTACCTCTTGGGGTACGTTCGGTATCCTTATCCCGATCGTTCTCAGCGTTTTCGGTGCCACCTCGGGCAACATCACCATCGTTGCCGTTTCGGCTTGTATGGCAGGTGCCGTTTGCGGTGACCACTGTTCTCCGATTTCCGATACCACCATCATGGCATCGGCCGGTGCACAGTGCAACCACATCAACCACGTTTCCACCCAGTTGCCCTACGCACTCACGGTTGCAGGCGTTTCCTTCGTCAGCTACCTGATTGCCGGCTTTGTTCCGAACTGGTTGATCTCTCTGCCGATTTCCATTGTCCTGATGATCGCTACACTGTTTGTCATTAAGGCGGTCACCAAGAAAGCCTGATAAATTTACTTGCAAAACCGAAGGGTCGCAACTATAATAGTAGTTGCGGCCTTTCTTTTTGCCGCAGGGGAGGAAACAGTATGCACATCCGTCCGGCAAAGATAGATGATCTGCCGCAGATTTTGTCGATTTACGAAACGGCACGCAGATTTATGCGGCAAAGCGGCAATCCAACCCAATGGGGAACGGCATATCCGCCGCAGGAAATGTTGGAAAATGATATTGTCGCACAACACTTATATGTCGGCGTCGATGAAAACGATCGGCCGAGAATGGTGTTTTTCTTCCATATCGGTGTGGACCCGACCTATTTGCATATTGAAAACGGACAATGGCCAAACGACCGCCCCTACGGTGTGATCCACCGCATTGCGACCGACGGCACGGTACACGGCGGTCTTACCGCCGCCAAGGATTTCTGTGCGCAATTCATCGACGAAATCCGAATGGATACCCACAACAATAATCTTGTGATGCAAAAAGCACTTGCCAAAAACGGATTTTTGCGTTGCGGCACGATATATCTTAAAAACGGCGACCCACGGATCGCCTATCAATGGAGTGAGAACAAAGCAAATGGCACGTGTGCTGGAAAAGAAAACTGAAATCGAGCGCAGTATCATCAAAAAATACCGCAAAACCATCTGGAACGGCTTTGTGGCGTCTGTGCAGGAATATGAACTGATCCAACCGAACGATCGCATTGCCGTTTGCATTTCGGGCGGTAAGGATTCAATGCTGTTGGCAAAATGTATGCAACAGTTACAGCGGCACAGCGATTTTCCGTTTGAACTGGAATTCGTGGTGATGGACCCCGGTTATGCCGAACCCAATCGGAAACTGCTGCAGGAAAACCTGAATAAGTTGGGGATCGAGGCAACAATTTTTGAAAACAGCATTTTTGACGTTGCCTATAACGCCGGCGGCTCGCCCTGTTATCTGTGCGCCCGAATGCGCCGAGGGGCATTATATGACCGTGCCCGTCAACTGGGGTGCAATAAAATCGCACTGGGTCATCATCAGGATGACGTAATCGAAACGCTGCTGATGAGTATGATGTACGCCAGCGAAATCAAGACGATGCTGCCGAAACTGCACAGCACCAATTTTGAGGGGATGGAGCTGATCCGTCCGCTGTACCGTGTAAAAGAACGGGATATTATTTCGTGGGCAAATTACAACGATCTGCACTTTTTGCAGTGTGCCTGCCGTTTTACCGCCGACTCGGCCTTTGATGAATCGCTTTCCAAACGCAAGGAAACCAAAATGCTGATTGCCGAGCTGCGCAAGACCAACCCCAACGTGGACGATAACATCTTCCGCAGTCTGCATAACGTCAATTTGGCCACCATTCCCGGTTGGCGCGATCGCGATTGCGGCGATACCCATTCTTTTTTGGAAACTTATTACGAAACAAAAAACAAAAATATGGAAAAAACCGACGAAAACCGTTAAAAAAGGCTTGACCTTTCAGGGGGAGTGTGTTATAATGCTAATACCTCTGAAAGGCTCTTTTTTTTTGCGCCTATTTTTGCAAAACGAGCCTATCATCGTAACTCCACCGTATGTAGCGCAAGTGCTTTCAAAATGCTACAATATGTGGTATTTCGGCGCAGTACGGTCGACTACTGAGGGAGGCGTTTCTTTGCGACTGTGTGTTTGTCCGCACACGGCCAGAAAGAAAAAAATATTTCCGTAAAACGGGAGGTGCCGTTAATGAGAGTTAAAATCACTTTGGCTTGCACGGAGTGCAAACAGCGCAACTACAACACGATGAAAAACAAGAAAAACGATCCGGACAGACTTGAAATGAACAAGTATTGCAGGTTCTGTAAGAAGCACACCCTGCACAAGGAAACAAAGTAAGGAGGATGCACGCATGAAAACAATCAATCGCGTTTTACAGGCACTTACGATTGCTTTCGGCTTGGTCGCCGTTGCTTTGTTCTTCTTCAAGTTCGTAACCATCACTTACGCCGGAACGGCCTACAACGCCAGCGGCTTCCAGCTTGCTTGGGGTATTAAACTGGCCGGCATGACCGGTAAGTTGGCAAAGTCTGCAGATCTTACCTTCTGCTTCTTGCTGACGGTAATCGGCTTTGTTCTCAGTGCGCTTTCTTACAAATCCAAGAAGGTGCGCTATTACGCACCGGGCTTTGGTCTGGTTGCGGCAATTTACATGCTGGTTATTGCACTCAGCACAAACAACCATCCGAAGCGTTTTGTTGATGCCCGCAGCATTGCAATCGATACCGGTTTGATTCCGGCAAGCGGCTTCAACTATACTTCGGCAATTTTGCTTTGTGCCTTTGCTTTGTTCTTGTTCGTTATCTGCGGTATTGCTTATCTGCTGGTGGATGACCGCCTTGAAGTTGCGGCTTCCAAGGGCGCTAAGCTGACGATTCCGAAGCGTATTGCTCGCTTCTTCCGCG
>JAKSQF010000119.1 GCA_024404235.1 Clostridia bacterium
TTGGGATCGCATCAGCAACCGCGTAGGAGGTGCTGAATAATGTGTATTGCAATTTACAGCTTAAAGGGTAATCCCGTACCCTCGGACGAAATCTTAAAGACCTGTTTCCGTAATAACGAAGACGGAGCCGGCTTTGCATTTAATACCGATAACGGTCAGGTTCGCATTGAAAAAGGCTTTATGAAATTTGACGATTTCTTAAAGGCCTTCCACAAGTTTGACAAGCGTTTCGATTTCAAGAACCGCGGTGTGCTGATTCATTTTCGTATCACCACCCACGGCGGCACCAATAAATCCTGTTGTCATCCGTTCCCGATTTCGGAAAATGAAAAGGCGCTGAAAAAGACCTCGTTACAGTCTTCGTATGCCGCTATCCATAACGGAATCATCCGTCTTACTTCCGATACGGCCGATAAACGCAAAGGCATGTCCGATACGATGGTGTTTGTTGAGCAGTACCTCTCTAAGATTGCCACCAACAAAGGCTGGTTTAACAATGCCCAAAACTTCAAGCTGATTTATGACTTGATCGACTCCAAAATGGCAGTCTTAAACGGCAAAGGTGAAATTCATGCAACCGAGGGCTTTGCCAAAGGTGAGGACGGAAACTATTATTCCAACACCAGTTACATGGACTACTACGGATTTGGCCTTGGCTGTTACGGTTATGACCTTTTCGACGATGATGCTTACGGTTATTACGACGAAATGGCCTTGACCCAACTCAAACGCGGTGAGTCGGTTTTCTACGATGATGGAACGACCGAGGATTACCAAGAAATCTACCATTCGGATTATCCCGTACTCATCAACGATGCGGGTGAAATCTTTTCCTGCTACGATTGCAGACCGGTTGGGAATCGGGTTGATATGGATCGGCTTATTTACCTCGGAAGCGGCTATTTCGTCAAAAACAGCTCGCCGTTATCTTTAGTGGAATTCCGTGAAGACGTGGTAGCCTATTCTGTGGAATAAAAGCCGGATTTTATAAAAAGGTGGTGAAAATATGATTTACGGCTATGCACGTTGTAGCACGAACGAAAAGAAGCAGGATATTAACCGACAGATTCGAGAGTTAATTCAGCAAGGCTGTACACGGGAAACGATCTACTGTGAATACCAGTCCGGCACTAAAACGGATCGAGTAGAGCTGAATAAGCTTTTACGAGCAGTTTCGGAAGGTGATACGATTATCGCGACCGAGATTTCCCGTTTGAGCCGTTCGACCAAACAGTTGTGCGAGATTATTGATTTCGTAAAAGACCAAAAGTTGAAATTGGTTGTAGGCTCCTTCGTAGTGGATTGTACGACCGGCACGATAGATCCTATGACAGCAGGAATGCTTCAGATGATGTCTGTTTTCGCAGAACTGGAACGCAACATGATTTGTGAACGTGTGCGTTCAGGTTTAGAAAACGCAAAAGCAAAGGGAAAGAAAATCGGGAGGCCTGCAAAGACCAAAGATGAGGTTCCTGCGATTTTTCTGAAATACTACCCACAATTTGCCGATGGCGACATCAATGTCTGCGAATTGGCACGCCTTTGTGGAATGAGTCGGACGACGGTATACAAGTATATAAAAATAGTTGAAGCGAACTGAAAACGGGAAATTCCGTAATCGGTTCGCTTCTTCATTCGCACATTTATTATACCATACTTGACGTTCGATTTCAAGGTATTTTGTAACAAAAGAAAAGAATCGGCTGTGCACAAAGCACCGGGGTTTTCTACGACCCCTACCGATTCCGTTGTTAGTATAACACCTTCGACAGAAAAAGTCAACTATTAGCACGATTGTCCACGAAAACCTGTACACGAAAAGAATGAAAAATATCCCCTTAAAACAGGGCTTTTCGGACTGTGTTTTCGTGGATTTTCGGTGTGCGCGAAATCATTTGTTTTTTTGAACACCCAAAGGAGGTGAATCTATGGCTGATTTATTGTTCGTACTGTTTTTGTTGCTGCTCAATTGGCTACTGGATCATTCCGATTAAATCAGGGGGCTCTGCCTGAAAAGCAGGGCCCAAATGTTTGTTGCTTAAATTTTGTGCTTGAGGATCCAATCAAGAATTTCGGAGTATTCGAGTTGCCCGCTTGCAACGTCAAGTCCCAAACGGATTAACTCTTGTTGCGAATAGCTCAATCCTATACCGTTTAGCTGAAGCGTCATAAGCATCGTAAAAACACCGATACGCTTATTCCCGTCAACAAATGCATGATTATTGGTTAAGGCAAACATCAAACGTGCGGCTTTTTCTTCGATAGACGGATAACTGTCAATATTATCAAATGAAGCCTCGCTGCTGTAAATTGCCGACTCCAGCAGAGCTAAATCACGGACACCGTGACTGCCGCCGGTTTTATCAATCAGTTTGCTGTGTAATGCAACAACTTCTTCAACCGATAACAGAATCATTTGGCAAGCTCCAAAAATGCCTCCATATTATCCTCGATAATTTTGTCGGCAGTAACGGCAATTTTTTCTTTGCGCATTTGCAGGGCAGCGGAAAGCATATCGTATTCATCGAAATCTACCACGATGTAACGCGGTTTGTTGTTTTTCATAATAACAGCCATGCCGCTTTCGTCAACGGTGTGTACGACTTTTGAAAAATTTTGATTGGCCTCGGTCATGGCAACAATGGTTTTCGTATCTACCAGCATAATTAACACCTCAACTATATTATACACAAAAATAGGATAAAATCAACCTATTTTTTTCAGAAAGGAATTTTTAAAATGAAAGTTGTTTTAGTAAAAGCCGGAGAGAAAGCTGTTCCGGCTGAAATTGGTTCTACCCTTAAAGATATGCAGGACGTCGTAGGAGGTTACATTGAATCGTTATACCCGTTCGAAGAGGAGGTTGCAATCATTTGTAATGATGAAGGCAAGCTGAATGGGCTTCCGCTGAATCGGGCATTATATGATGAAGACGGTAAAATTATCGACATCATTGCCGGTGACTTCTTTGTTTGCGGATTGACAGAGGATAATTTTGGCGATTTGTCACCGGAGCAGATTCGAAAGTATACCGACCTGTTTCTGTACCCTGAAGCTTTCTTTAGAAGCAATGGCGGGATTGTTGCGGTAAAGGTGGTGGGCTGAGAATGAAAGTCGGTGATCGCGTTAGTTTTTTCTTAAACGATGATTTTCCGATTACGATAAAAAGAGCACCCGAACCTATTGCGGATTCGGGTGCCGTTTAATCTTCGGTTTCGTAATAATAAGAATAATCGATGCCCTTCATTATCAGCTCGCGGCTGTTGATGTCATCGGTCAAAGCGATTTTTAATAGAGCTGTAATTGACTTAGGGTCGTCAACACTTTCACGCATAGCGTTAAGATAATCGGCTTTGTCGATTTGGCTCCAATCGACGCACTTTTTCAGGTTTTTCTTCAGCATCAAATCCAGCCAAATGCGAGTGCTGCGACCGTTTCCTTCCATAAAAGGATGTGCAACATTCATCTCGACATACTTTTTCACGATATCTTCAAAAGTGTCTTCCGGCATGGTTTCAATGTGTGAAAGTGCTCCGTCAAGATACAAAGCAGGGGCAAACGAAAACCCACCCTTTGCAATATTCACAGTTCTGACCTGTCCGGCAAAATCATAAAGTCCGCCAAAGATGTAACCGTGAATTTGTTTAAGCCCTTCGGCAGTACCGACTTCTATATTGTCGATAAATCCGCTTTCAAAAAGTTCATACGCTTTTTGCTTGCTTTTTTCGTCAAGGGCTGTTTCCATATTCTTCATCCACTTGGCGAACACTTCGGATTTTTTTCCGGGAATGAGGGCAATAACCGTATTTATACCGCCTTCATCAACAACATCCGTATTGTAGAACTTGCCGTCTTTGGCTTTCAGTTTCAGTTGTTTGCAAATTGCAATCAACTGCGGGTTTCTTCTTTTTGCGGTTGCCCAGTACACTCTCGGATTGGTCGACTTTGTAATTGCTTCGGCGATATCCATAGCACAGAACCACCATTTGGATGAACTTTCATCCCAAACGGCACGAACCGGAATGTTCTCAAAAAAGCGTATTGACGTTTTGTGATCCATAGATATCCCTCCTGACGAAATCGGTGTGCAATTATTATACCGCACTTTGTCCCGATAATCAATAGGCAGACATTTTGCAGATTGACCTTATTTTTTGAAAATTGCTTTCATTATTCCGGTGTGAGGGGGTTCATGTCGTTTTTTTATTTTTTTTTAAGGTCAATGTGGGAAGGGGTGCATTTTTCACTTAAAAGCACATGATATGAAGCTTATAATTGCCATAAATAAAGGTGTTGCGGGTAATCAAACGAAAAAAATATATGCCTGAGAATAAGGGAAAGTTTAGTGGCAAAAACACAACGGAGTATTATTTTTTTATATTTTTCGAAAAAAAACACTTGACAAACGACAGGTGCCATGCTATAATCCAATGTGGTAACAAACCACAGCGTTTTGAAAGCATCTTCGGATTTGAAGAATCGATGTGCTTTCGCTATTTTTTAGTGCGTTTGATTGCCAATGTGGTAACGCTGCATTAATATTATTGTCGAGGGGGGTTGCGTTTTGCAAGATGCTGCCAAAGATGGTTAGCCTTTATTTTTTATCCATTAGATATCCAAAGTGGTAATTAAATTTAAGAAATTGTGGAGGGTTCATATGAGAGAATCGTGGTATCCGAACTATGTTAAAGAAAAAGAACGCTGGGTCTGGTGGCGGGCGGAATTGCTGGACAACGGTCATTATACAAAAATTCCGATAAACGCAGCAACGGGGCTGCCGCTAAATTACAAACTGGCGACCAGTTTGTTTTCGTTTGAGTTTGCCAAACGCTTAGCAGTCGGCACTATAAATTTGGGCTATGTGTTGGATCCACAGGACGATCTTGTTTTTGTGGATGTCGACGATTGCATTTCGGGAGATAAGTTAAGCGATATCGGCCGTTATATTGGTGAGTGCATAGGAAACAGTTATGTGGAGTTAAGTCATTCAGGCAAAGGCTTGCATTTTTTGGTGAAGGGAAAAATTGCAAGAAATTTCAAGAACTCGAAATACGGAGTTGAGATGTACTGCCGTGACAGGTACGTAGCCTTGACTGGCAATTCTTTAAATCGGGCTGAGCCTATTCTGAATCAAGAAGGATTGGACAAGGTGTTTAACAAGTTCTGTACGGAGGACGGTAAAGAGGAGCAAGCCAAAACAAATAATAAAGCACGCGTATTTGACAAAGCAGAACAGATTTTGAAACGGGTGGCAAGGCGATCTGATAAACTGAAAAGCCTAGTTGAGGGTGACTATGAAGAAGCGGGTTTTTCGGACCGATCAGTGGCTGATTATGTTTTGGCTAAGGAGTGTGCCTTTTATGCTGACGGGGATGCTGATTTGGTTATTGACTGTTTGGTTGCGTCGGGTTTGTACAGGAAAAAATTTGAGAGGAAGGACTATCTGGAACGTACCGCAAAAAAGGCATGCAGGGATTGTGATTACACGCTTT
This sequence comes from Clostridia bacterium, assembly GCA_024404235.1. Lineage (GTDB taxonomy): Bacteria > Bacillota > Clostridia > Oscillospirales > Acutalibacteraceae > UBA737. The sequence continues at coordinate 5,493 of JAKSQF010000119.1, forward strand.
CGGATTACATGGAGGAAAAGGGATTTGTCTGGGATGAGGCGCAATAAGTACCAACTGTCTTCTAGTAAATATATACATATATATATATATATAATATTATATATAGAAGGCAAATGGTAGTTTTGCGGGATGGAAAAGTAGCAATCAGTAATTTTTTTTTTTGTGGGAGGGGGCAGACCGCCAGGGTTGCCTCATGGTTCGGATAATATAATAGAAAAAATACAGGAGGAAAAGTTTATGACAAAAATAGAAGAC
>JAKSQF010000012.1 GCA_024404235.1 Clostridia bacterium
ATGCCGTCCACGTTCTGCCGCAGGGCGGTTTCAATGGCACGCCGTTCGATCGCGGCATCCTCGTTGGTATTCAGCACCAACGTGCCGTAGCCTTCCTCTGCAAACTGATCACACAACTGCTTGACTGCCAATGAAAGGTGGGGGTTGGCTATGTCGCCGACAATAACGGCCACCATATTACTTTTGCCCGAACGCAGGTACCGCGCCGAAGCATTGCCGATATAGTGCATACGCTCGGCAACCTCTAAAATGCGGGCCTTGGTTTCTTCCTTGACTAAGGGACTGTCGTTCAACGCGTTGGAAACGGTATTGGTCGAAACACCGGCTTCACGGGCGATATCGCTCATCAGTACTCGTTTATATTCCTGTTTGCTTGGCATAACAACGCTCCTGAAAGTTATTTATTATTTATAATAATACCATCTATTGGAATCATTTTCAACATAAAAATGCGCGGCGCGTCGAATTTTGCGCTTTACAGTAAAGAATTTGTATTTGATTATATAATATAAATAATTGGGTTTAAAAATAATTGTAAATAATCTTGCAATTTTACTAAAAAAATATTGACAAACTGCGGCCAAAATGCTATAATACAGACAAGGAAATATGAACGATAATATTTCTGTGAAATTCTTGGCAAAAAGCGCTGAGAACTCCCGATTTTAAGCCGCTTTTCAAAGATTGTAAAAAGCACTATAAATTGGGGTTGAAAAAATCAAATAATACAATATCGGCATACCGGTTTCGCAAAAAAAGCGAAATAGCGGTGTGCTTTTCGCCGTATTTTCGCAAAAGAGGAGAACGCAATGAAGAAAATCATCTCGTTTTTATTGTGCATATTGCTGGCTGTTCCGGCCGTGCTGGGCACGTTTTCCGTTTCGGCCGAAGGAAAGGCAGATGACTTTGTCCTTTCGGATGCTTATGCCGTTTATTTGCAACAGAATAAAGATCTTACCCGTCAGGTAGACGATATTGCTTTGCCGATCGAACAGGTGGTTGCCGGTGTCGAAGCTACCGAGCAGGATGAAACCAAGACCGCGGCAATCAAGCTCGCCGCATTGGCCGGCGAACCATCCGTTCAGTGGATCAACGGCATCGGTACCCTAAACTGGAAAATCGACGTAAAGCAGGGCGGTTTGTATAATCTTTTCCTGCGTTATCACGCATTGGAAAACGGCAATCAGTACTTTGCCATTGACGTGCTGATCGACGGCAAGGAGCCGTTCGACGGTGTCACCGGTGTTCGCCTGCCCCGTTTGTGGGAGGATGACGGCAAAATCCGTAAGGACGGTGTCGGTAATGAGTTTGCACCCGAACAGCGTGAGATCCTCACCTGGTTGGAGCAACGCGTCGGTGATCCGGAGGGTCTTGTCAACGATCCGTACCTGTTTGCACTGACCGCAGGCGAGCATACCGTAACCCTTACCGGCCACGCTTCTAAAATCGCTTTATCAAAAGTTGCTTTATGCGCCGAAGAAACGGTCGACAGTTATGCCGACATTTTGGCAGGATGGCAGTCGGCAGGGTATAAAAAATACAGTGGCAAGCAGATTTCGATTCAGGGCGAAGCCGCGGCGTTAAAATCACATAACGCTTTGATCGGTCAGTCGGACGGTACGTCGGCGTCGGTTTATCCGAACGATCCGCGCATCAGCAAAATCAATTACATCGGCGGCAGTAACTGGAGCGGTGTCGGCGACACCATCACTTGGAAGATCAAGGTGCCGCAATCGGCTTTGTATGAGCTGGATTTCCATTACGAGCAAAGCTATATCATGAACGGCGACTCCTACCGCCAACTGCGGGTGGACGGTGTGCTTCCGTTTGCGGAAGCCGGCAGCTTAAAGTTCGGTTACTGCAATTCGTGGAAGCATTACGGTTTTGAAGATAAAAACGGCAAGCCGTATATGGTTTACCTGCCCGAAGGTGAACACGAAATTTCGCTTTCGGTGACGCTCGGTGATTTCTCCACGCTTGCCCGTGCGTTACAGCCGCAAATCAAGGAACTCGGCTCCCTTTACCGTGAAATCGTTATGATCACCGGTGAATCGCCCGATGCCAACCGTGACTACGAACTGTTTAAGCAGATTCCGGATTTTGAAAATCGGCTGAAAAACATTTCCGAAGAGCTGACCCGCGTCGAAAAGCAGGCAAGCGCAATTTCGGGTAAACACAGCAGCTCGGCGACCTCCATTATCAAAAGCATGGTTGCCGTTATTGCCCGAATGCTGAAATACAAATATCAGGCGCAGGTTTATAAGGGTAATTTTTACGATAACTATTCAAGCCTCAGTGCTTGGCTTTACGAAGCGACCAACATGCCGCTGGATATCGACGTCATCACCTTTAAGGCACCCGGAAAGTCGGTCGACGGCACGGACGCAAACTTCTTGGAAAGCGTCAAATTCGGATTCTTACGTTTTTGCTCGTCGCTGGTCGGCGATTACAATAACATCTCGGGCAACGGCGGTGACCGTTCCATTACGCTGTGGATCAACTGGGGTCGTGATCAGGCACAGGTGTTGAATTATCTGGTGCAAAGTGACTTCACGGCCAAAACCGGCATTTCGGTCGATATCAAGCTGACCAATGCCTCGGTCATTCAGGGCTTGCTTTCGGGCAACGGGCCGGATTGTTACCTGCGGCTTTCCCGTACCGAACCGGTCAACCTTGCCATGCGCGGGGCGCTGAAGGATCTTAGCGAGTTCCCGAATTTTGAAGATGTTAAAAAGCGCTTTATGGATACCGCTACGGTACCGTATGAGTTTAGGGATGCTTCGGGTCACAACGGCACCTATGCCTTGCCCGACGGTCAGGCCTTCTCGGTGCTGTTCTACCGTTCCGATATTCTCCGTGAACTGGGCATTACGGTGCCAAGCTGGAAGGATTGGGATAAAAACGGCTGGACTTGGGACGATTTCATCTTTGCCTCGTCGGTCATTATGCGCAACAATATGCAGGTCGGCCTGCCCTATACGCAGATCACCGATATGGGTCAGGTCAATATGGGACTTGGTGCGTTAAACATTTTCCCGACACTTTTGATGCAAAACGGCGGTTCGCTTTACAACAAGGATTATTCCGCTGCCGAGCTGACCTCTGCCAAATCGGTTCAGTCCTTCACGATGTGGACGGATTTTTACAACAAATACAGCTTCCCGATGACCTATGATTTCTATAACCGCTTCCGTGTCGGTTTGATGCCAATGGCCATTCAGTCCTACTCGGTCTACACGCTGCTCAGCGGTGCGGCTTCCGAAATCAAGGGACTTTGGGATATCGCACCGATCCCCGGCGTCATGCAGGAGGACGGTACGCTCAATTACAGTCAGGCAGGCTCGGGCTCGGGCTGTGCGGTGCTGAAAAACGAAAAGCATCCGCAAAAGGAAAACGATGCTTGGGAATTCCTGCAATGGTGGACCGGCGACGAGATCCAATACCGGTTCTCGCAGAATATTGAATCCATTTTGGGTATTACCGGTCGTCACACACCGGCTACCACGGCAACGCTCGGTCGTATGGCGTGGGAGGACGATGACGCCGAAACGCTGTATCAGCAGTGGAGTAAGGTCAACGAAATGCCCGAAGTGCCCGGCGGTTATTACATCCCGCGTGTTGTCGATCAGGCCTTCTGGAACGTCGTCAACAATAACAAGAGCGTTCGCTCGATGTTGCTTGAATGGGATAAGGTCGCCGATAACGAGATCGCCGAAAAGCGTTCTCAGTACGGTTTAAACTAAGAATTTCCGATTCGCTGAAAGGATAATGGGGTAATGAAAACGAAACTCGGCATAAACAGAAACAGCGAAATCAGAACCGGTATGCTGATGCTCTCTCCGTTTCTGATTCTGTTCTTTGTCTTTACAATTTTGCCGATCATCTCTTCGGTCGTGCTCAGCTTCACATCGTACGATATGATTTCCACGCCGAAGTTTACCGGCATCGGAAATTACATCAAGATGTTCTCTCGGGACGATATGTTCCCGAAGGTACTGCGCAACACCCTGCTGTTGGCGGTGGTCACCGGACCGATCAGTTATATTTTGGCTTTTATGCTGGCGTGGATGATCAATGAACTGAACCGCGGTATGCGTACCGTGTTGTCGTTCCTTTTCTACGCACCGGCACTTTCGGGCAACGTTTACCTGATTTGGCAGGTGTTGTTCAGCGGTGACAGCTACGGTTATATCAATAACGCCATGTTGACGATGGGCCTCATTTCCGAGCCGATCCAATGGTTCAAATCTCCGCAGTATGCAATGGCGATCGTTATGATCGTTCAGCTTTGGATGAGCATGGGCGTTTCCTTCTTGGCAAACGTTTCCGGTCTGCAAAACGTCAATCCCGAACTGTACGAGGCCGGCTGTATCGACGGCGTTCGCAACCGTTGGATCGAACTGTGGTACATCACGCTGCCCAGTATGAAATCCATCCTACTGTTCGGTGCCGTTATGCAGATCCAGTCCTGCTTCTCCATCGGTACGCTGGTCACGGCTCTTACCGGCTTCCCCAGCGTCAACTATTCCACCGATACCATGGTCACGATGTTGATGGACGTCGGCACAAGCCGTTACGAAATGGGTTATGCCGCCGCACTTTCCGTCTTCCTGTTTGCGATGATGGCAGTTACCCGCGTTGTGGTCGGCAAGCTGCTGGACTCGGTCGGTAATCAAGGAGGACGCAGATGAAAACACGTGCTCAGTATAAAAGATATACCCGCTCAAAGGCCGGCAACTTCTTCTATTTCTTCTTTTTGACCCTGTTCGGTCTGTTTTCGGTACTGCCGATCATCTACACGATCTGCACCTCGTTAAAACCGTTGGAAGAAATCATGATCTTCCCGCCGCGTTTCTTTGTAACGCGACCCACCTTTGAAAACTACGCGGCTTTGCCGAAATTGCTTGCCACCCTGCGTGTGCCGCTTTCAAGATACGTTTTCAACAGTATCTTCGTCAGCGTTGCCACCACCATTCTGCATATTTTAATTGCTTCCATGGCGGCATTCGTTCTGTCAAAGCTTAAGTTCAAGGGTTGTACTGCCATTTTTGTGCTGGTTCAGTTTGCATTGCTTTATAACGCGTACACGCTGGCCATTCCGCAGTACGTTATTTTCTCGAAATTACAGATCATAGATACATATCTCGTTTACATTCTGCCGTATCTGCCGTCTACGTTGGGTGTCTTCCTGATGAAGCAGTTTATCGACAGCAGTGTGCCGGATGCCTTGCTTGAGGCCGGCCGCATCGACGGTGCGGGATTCTTCCGAATTTATCGGCAGGTCGCTTTGCCGATCATCCGTCCGGCTTGGCTGACCTTGGCATTGTTTGCATTCCGTGATCTGTGGTCTATGCAACCGCAGGGTACCATTTTCAGCGAAGAACTGAAAATGCTGCCGACGGTGCTTTCCACCATTTCCGCCGGCGGTATCGCCCGTTCGGGCAGCGCCATGGCGGCAACCGTTATTTTGCTCATTCCGCCCGTTACGGTCTATATGGTCACGCAGGGAAGCGTGATGGAAACCATGGGTAGCGCGGGTATTAAAGAATAAGGCGTATGATTCTGACGAAAGGGGAGGGACATTGTATGAAAAAAGCCTTAAAATATACAGTTGTCTTTCTGTTGATATTTGTTCTGTCCGCACTGACGCTTATGCCGGTCGTGTCTGCAGAGGATTATGAATCTTTGCCTTATGATACCTATGCTTATTGGACGAAGAATCAAGGTCTTGAACGTGAAGCGGTGCCGATTCGATCTATTTTTGAGGTGGCTGACTATGCCACCGGTTACGATATGGGAACGACCGAACTCAGCGAGCCGACCGATATCGCCGTCGACAGTAAGGGCAACGTTTATATTCTCGATTCGGATAACGGCCGCGTTGTAAAGTTGACCCCCGAATTAAAACTGGCCGAAAACGGCATCATCGAATTTCCGCAGGTCGATGGCGAAACGCTGGACTTCACTCTGGCACAGGGTATTTATATCGACCGCAAAACCGACGTGCTTTACATCTGCGATACCGACAATAATCGGGTGCTGATTTTTGATGCGGCGGGTAAATTCCTCAACAAAATCGAAAAACCGGATTCAGCTGTTATTCCGGAGGATTTCCACTTCCAGCCCATCAAGGTCGTGGTGGACTCCCGCGGGGACACCTTCATTCTCTGCCGTGACTCCAACTACGGTGCCGTTGTTTTCGATAAGGACGGCAATTTCTTAAGCTTTTATGGTTACAACTTTGTTCAGGCCACGGTGTTGGATTTCCTCGAAAAAATGTGGGACCGTCTGACGCAGACCGAAGCCAAGCGCGAGGCCAGCGTTAAAAAGGTGCCTTTCCAGTTTATCAGTATGGATATCGACAGCAACGATTTCATCTATACGTTGACCGGCTTCAAGGGGGACGAAATTTACTCCTCCGGCACGGGGCAGATCCGTCGGTTAAATCCGTCGGGTGCCAATATTTACATCAACAACAGCGGCTCTACCTCCGAAACGTTGGATTTCACCGATTTCAACAGTGATTATCTGAAAACCGGCGGTCTTCAGCCGTATCTGACTGAATTCCAAAAGCTTTGCGTGGATGATGACGGCTATATCTATGCCGTTGATAAGCAGTTCGGTCATATCTTCGTTTATGACAGTCAGTGCAATAACATCGGCGTGTTCGGCGGCGGCGGTCTGGACTTTACTACGGCCGGCCAAACAGCAGGCGGCACCTTTAACCGTGCCGTGTCGGTAGCCACTTACGGCGATCGTTTGTACGTGGTCGATGCCGGTGATTGCAGTATCACCACCTTCCGCAAAACCGAATACGGCAAGCTGTATATGCAGGCACAACTTATGACCCAAAAGGGTCTTTACAGCGAATCCAAGCCGCTTTGGGAAAAGGTTTTGCAGCAGGATAAAAACAACCAATTGGCCTATTGGGGTCTGGCGCAGGCCGCTTTGTTCGAGGGCGAGTATTCACAGGCAATGCAGTATGCAAAAACCGGTTTGGATCAGGTCGATTATGCCGTTGCCTTCCAGCAAAAGCGTTCCGAATTCTTTGCCAAAAACGTTTGGTGGATCATCATTCTTGCCGTTGTGCTGATGATTGCCGCCGTGGTCGTGGCACACCTGCGCAAGGGTAAGGAAAAGAATCTTGATCACCCCGTTCGTTTTGCTTTCGATACGGTTCTGCATCCGTTTGACGCATTCTACCGTATGAAATATAAGGGTGCCGGTTCCTTTGTGACCGCCCTTGTTTTAATGGTACTGTATTACGTATCAATGGTTGTGTCGGATATGTACGCCGGCTTCTCGTTCAGCATTTTTGATCCGTCCGATTATAACTCTTTGCTGACGCTGGTGCGTACGGTCGGATTGATCCTCGGCTGGACGTTCGTCAACTGGGGCGTCTGCATTTTGGCGCAGGGCAAAGGCCGTATGAAGGAAATTTTCATGGTCACCTGCTATGCCGTCATTCCGGAAATCCTCGGTTGTGTGCTGAAATTGATCTTCACTAACGTCTTGGTACCCGAAGAAGCGGCTATTATGACGGTCATTCTCGTCTGCTGCCACATTCTGACCGCCGTGGTGCTGTGTGTCGGCATTATGGCGATCCACGAATACGATTTCTTCCGCTTCCTGTGGACAACGATTTTGACGGTACTCGGCTTGTTGTTGGTCGTATTCATTATCTTTATGGTCTTTATTCTCACGCAAGAGCTTACGACCTTTGTCAGTTCCATTGTAAAGGAGGCGCTTTATAAATGATGAAAGCGGTTCGTAATGGAACACGGCGCATAGCGGCGGTGTTGATGTGTCTGGTGCTGGTGCTGTTGCTTTGCGCCTGCGGTGATGAGGCGCCGACGGCCTTTAAAAAGTATCAGAAAAACTTTAAAATCAGTAAGTTGGACTCCGGTGAGGTCATTTCAAACGGTCGGTTTACCCTGTCGTGGGATGACGAACACCTTGCGGTCAGCATCACCGACCGCGAAACCGGTCACACCTGGGCGACCACCCCGTCCGATTATCTCACCCAACCGGAAAAGCAAACCATGACCAAAAGCGAGACCCTGCTTTGTCCGATCAGCGTGGAATATATGTTGGATAAAAACAACACCCTTTCGGGCTATTCCTCCTATAAGATTTTAGAGGATGCCGGCCGTTGCTCGGTTTATGAAAAGGAAGACGGTCTGCTGATTTACTACTTCTTGGATGAAATCGAGCTGATCATTCCGGTCTATTACCGTTTGGCGGACGATCATTTTTCGGTCACGGTGGATACCTACCATATTTACGAGGGTAAATACCGCATTTACAGCGTGGATGTTGCGCCGTATATGGCAAGCGTTGCAAATGCCGAAAAAGAGGATCCCAATACCTATGTTTTCGTGCCCTCGGGCAGTGGTGCTTTAATGTATACCGAATCCCGCGGCGAACAGCCCGACCGTTATTACAGCGAAACGCTGTACGGCAGCGACTTTGCCGCCTTGCAGGAGGCTGTTCACCAAACCGGTAATGCCACCATGCCGGTTTTCGGTGTTTCGGACGGTAAGGACGCCTTGTTGGGCATCATCGAAGAGGGTGCTTCCTGCTGTACGATTAAGGCAGGTGCCGGCAGCAGTACCGGCTACTCCAACGTGTATGCTTCCTTTGCCATGCGCGGTCACAACACCGAAAGAATCCGTAATTCCTACGGCGGATATCGCAAATACTCCGCTTATTCCGACGGCTATGCCAAAACGCTCTGCACCGTCAACTATTATCCGGTGTCGGGCGAAAACGGATATTCCGAAATGGCGAAACGCTATCGCAGGTATTTAACGGAAGAGCAGGGGATGAAGGCGGACGTTTCCACCCGACCGCTGTATATGCAGATGCTCGGCGGTGCGCAGATCGACCGTTCCTTCCTCGGTATTCCTTACAGCTCGGTCGAAGCGGCCACAACGGTCAAGCAGGCGCAAGATATTGCGCAATTGGTTGAAAAAGATACCGGCCTGTCGCCCGTGGTTCAGTTGAAGGGCTACGGCGCTTCGGGTGAAGATATCGGAAAAATCGCCGGCGGAATGACCTTAAACAGCGCTTTCGGTTCGTTTAAGGACGTTGAAGCCCTGCAAAAGAAGTTTAAAACCTATTTTGATATCGACGTCATTCGTTTTGCCAAGTCCGGCGCAGGACTCAGCTTCTCTTCGGACGGCGCCAAGGCCGAAAATAAATCCATGGCTTCGCATTATATCGAGTATGCGCAGGCTATGAACAACGGCGTGGAGGATTCGGGCGTGTTCCACATGACCGCCCGCGGCAAGCTGTCCGAAATTACCGCAAAAGCCGTTAAAAAGCTGAAAGGTAAGTCGGTTTCGGGTATTTCGCTCTCCACCATCGGTCAAATCGGTTATTCCGATTACCGCAGTCCCGATTATTACAATAAGTGCGGTATGGATGCCGATGTTTCCGCTATTTTGAAAAACACCCGTAAAACCGTTTCGGTTATGACGCAAAACGCCTATTCCTATGCGGCCGCTCAGGCGGATCACGTGATTTGTGCACCGATTGGCTCGTCGGGATATACCTGTTTCGATGTTGACGTTCCGTTCTATCAAATGGTCTTTAAGGGCTCGGTTTCGTTGTCCGGCCCGTCCATCACGTTGGCAGGTAATCAGCGCGACACCTTCTTAAAAACGCTGGAGGGCGGAAGCGGTTTGCTGTTTACGGCAAGCGATCATCACAACAACGCCTTTATCAATAAGCAAAGCGGATTTTCCGCATCCGTTTATAAGGATCAGAAAGCAACGATCAACAGCTTTGTTAAGGAAGCAAAGCCTTTCTTGGAAGCCGTGGCCGATGCTTCGATCGACAGCCATTGCGTAATGGCACCCGCAATCACAAAAACCGCCTTTTCAAACGGCGTTGTGCTGATTGTCAACCGCGGAACGCAGGATTACGTTTCCGATGAATACGGAACGGTTCCTGCCGGCGGATTCATTTACCGATAAATCTCAGGAAAGGAATGCAAGCTATGTCTTTAAAAACAAAAAAGGCACGCGGTATTGAACGCTTAAAGATTCGGTACGGGCGGATGTTTATTCTGCCGTGGTTTATCGGTCTGTTGCTGTTCTTTTTGATTCCGCTTGTGTCTTCGATTGCATACGCCTTTTCCAAGGTGGATTTATCCAACGGTATTTCAATGAAATTCATCGGTTTGGAGAATTTCAAGACCCTGCTTGGTACCAACCCCGATTACGAAAGAAATATTCGGGCGGCCGTCAGCAGCTTCTTTACCTCTTTGCCGATCATTCTTTCGCTCAGCCTCATTTTTGCGGTTGTTTTAAATCAAAAATTCCGCGGTCGTCTGCTTGCCCGTGCCATCTTCTTCCTGCCGGTCATTATCGCCACCGGCGTGGTCATGCAGTACATTATGGGCAACAAGATCGGCAGCAGCGGCTCGGCCTCCGGTGCGGCGCTCAGTACGGCACTTGGCGGCGGGGATTCGGCAATGCGCTTCAGCGCCGTGTTAACGAAATTGGGTCTGCCCGACCGTGTAACGCTGCTTTTGAATGATTATATTGCCGACGTGTTCAACCTGATTTGGAGCTGTGGCATTCAAATCTTGCTGTTTGTTGCAGGTATGCAATCCATTCCGGATCAGATGTACGAGGTTTCAAAAATCGAAGGAGCTACTACTTGGGAAGAATTCTGGTACGTAACGTTCCCGATGCTCGGCAACGTTATTTTGCTGGTTCTTATTTATACGATGGTCGATCAAATCACCGCCTACGATAACCCCGTTATGAATCAGGCGTATGATTTTGTCGGCAAAAACATTGATATGTACGGCGACAGCGCAGCGGCACTTTGGCTGTATTTCGTCATCGTCGGTGTACTCAGCGGAATCGTGCTGTTTGCTTATCAGCGCGTGTTCCTGCGCCGTTGGAATTGAGGTGGCCAAGATGAAAAAAGTAATGAAATCTCCACTTCAGTTCAATAAACAGTACCGGCAGGTCGTCGGCAGCGTGTTTTACCGTCTGTTTCGTCTGTTCTTGCTGGTTGCCGTCGGGTATACGATCATTTCGCCGCTGCTTCAGGTCATCAGCAACTCGCTGAAATCGGGCGCCGATTTTACCGACTCCAGCGTTTCCTGGATCCCGACAAGTCTTTACTGGGAAAACTTTTCGGATGCTTTCCGGTTGATGAAATACCCGCAGGCATTGCTTCGCACCATGCTGGTGCCGATTTTAAGCGGCTTGTTCGAGGTTGTTTCCTGCGGTGTTGCGGCATACAGCTTTGCCCGTTTCAAGTATCCGGAGCGCAACTTGATGTACGTTCTGCTGATCTTGATGATTTTGGTGCCGGTGCGCATCACCCTGTTGCCCTCCTACGTTAATTACCGTTATTTCGATTTCTTCGGTCTTTCAAAACTGTTGGGCAAGGTCGTCGGCAAAGATTTAACGCTCAACCTCATTGATACGCCGTTCACCTTCTACCTGCCCTCCTTCTTCGGGGTCGGGTACCAATCGGGATTGTTCGTGCTGATTTACATTCAGTTCTTAAAGGGCATTCCGAAGGAACTGGAGGAGGCTGCGTGGATCGACGGTGCGGGTCCCGTCAAGACTTTTGCACAGATCATTGTACCCTCTTCGGGTGTGGCGATCCTCACCGTTTCCATCCTGTCGGTCATCTGGCACTGGAATGAGTATTATCTGTCCGGTCTGTACTTCAAAAATCCGGATAAATACCCCTTGGCAGTTGCGATGGACCGATTGGTTGCAACCGTTGACTTAAATCACAACATCCCCTCTCCGGTCGGCACGATGATGGCCGGCTGTCTGATGTTTATTCTGCCGCTGTTGGTGTTCTATCTCATCGTGCAGAAAAACTTTATCAAAAGTATCGACCGTGTCGGTATTGTCGGATAAAACGGAACCTCGGTTCCGAGTATATAGATCAATTTTTCAAAAAAAGAAAGGGTTTTATTTATGAAAAAATTATCATGGCGTATTCTTTGCTTGATGCTGTCACTTTTGCTGTGCATCGGCTGTTTTGCAGGCTGCGGCGCAAGTAAGGGCGGCGACGAAGAAACCGAAGAGATCATCGAAGACGAGTTGGTTCTCGGTGACGAGGATGCGGACGACGATGACGAGGGCGACGTAATCGAAAAGACCGAGTCTACTTCGAACGGCGGCAGCAATAACGGCGGCTCCGGTTCGGGTAGCGCAGTTGTCGGCAACGGCTCTGCCGGTAACGTCAATATGGATAAAAATCTTGCCGAAAAGCTGAAGGGCACCACCGTTAAGGTTCTTTGGTGGAAGGATTTTACCGCTACCGAAAAAGAACTGATCAAAAAGTTTGAAAAAGAAACCGGCATGAAGGTTGAATACAAATATGCCGCTAACGATGCCGCCCCGTATACCGAGCTGATCGCTTCTGCCATGGCCGGTAAGGAAGGCTATGACGTTGCCATGTTCAACTATACTTCTTTCCCGTTCCGCCCGCTGACCACGATGCAGCCGATGGAAAAGATTTCCAACTTCAAGGCAAGCGACTGGGATCAGGAAATCGTCAACGCTTATAAAATCAACGGTCACACCTACGGCGTCAACATCAACGGCTCTAACTATTCCGAATATGTTGTAATGTACTACAATAAGTCGATGTTCCAGCGTGCAAAGCAGAAGACTCCGCGTGAGTATTGGGAAGCCAATAACTGGAACTGGGATACCTTTATGGACTGTGCCAAGAATATGACCAAGAAAAACAGCGACGGCAGCATCACCTACGGCTACGTCAACCTGTTTGCACAGTCTGTTTCCTACTGGACTGCCGCCGGCGGCACCGACTTTATTTCCTACAATCCGGCCAAGAGCCAGTTCACCGCCAACATCGGCAACGCCACTTTGGAAAAATCGTTACAGCAATTCCTGACCATCGCCAACAGAGGCTATATGGACAGAACCCTGCCCTACGGTGTTGATACCTTCCGTAAGGGTGATGCGGCTATGTTCTCCTGCATTTCCTTCTTTATGATGAAGGACGTTTCCGGCTCGTTCGGTAATATGAAGGACGAAATCGACGCTGTTCCGTTCCCGATGCCGAAGGGACAGAAGCAGAAAACCTTGATGGATGCTTCCGCATTCGGTATTCTGCAGGGTTCCAAGAACCCCGAGGGCGCTATCGAATTCCTCAAATACTTCCTCAATCCGTCCAACTATAATAAGGGCGGCAACTTCCTTAACAACAACCTCAAGGACACCTATGCAAAGATCTCTGCCATGCCGAAGATCATTCCGTACACCGCCGGTGTTATGAACGGCGCCGCTTTGGCCGACTATTCTCCGATGTCGCAGTTGATTTGTAAGAGTGACCTTTCGCAGGTTAAAGCAACCCTTGAAAAGTACAAGAATCAGTTTAACATGAGTGTTGAAAAGGCCAACAAGAAGGTCAAGAACACAAAATAATTCAGTATAATTCAGTTTTCGATTCCCGCCGTTTTTCGGCGGCGGGAATTTAAGGAGATATTATGAAAGCAAAACTACGGCGTTTCCCGAAAGTCGGGTTGACAGTGCTGTGTATTTTGGCCATTTTGGCTGCCTACATCCCGTTTGGTCTGCTGTTGCAGCCACAGGCGGCCGGCTCTGCGGCTTATACGCGTACCGAGGTAGATTTTGAAGACGGCGATTTGTTCAACTATTCCACGTCTTCGGCTCTCAGTATTGACGGTCTGCCGGGGCAGGAGGGCTATTTATACGGCTCAAACCTGTCGGATACGGCACAGACCGTTTCGGTGGCGTGTCCGGTAACGGCAGGTAAAACCTATACCGTCAGCTTTGACTTTTTGGCCGGTTCTGCACCGGCTGAGGGAAATGTTTATTTTAAAACCGTCGTAACGGACGGCGATACAACCCTTTCTGCAGCAGATATCAAATCCTCCGTGTATACCCAGCTTTCCAAGTGGTATCATTACGAGGCCGAAATTGCACCGCAATCGGCGGACGTTTCGTTGGATTTAATCGTTTCCCCGTCGGCTGTTGTTGTTTTCGACAATATGGAATTGATCGACGCGGACGGCAAGTCCACCCTGTTGGACGGCGAAACCGCCGCCGGCAACTCCCTTTATTTCTCTTGGGTATTAAAGGGTAGCGGCAGCAATCCCGTTTTCCACATTAACAACCCGCAAAAGGGCGGCTCAACCCGCTATTTCGCCTTTAACTTTAACGATGGCGAAACCTCTATCAGTAAGGTGCTGGTTGCCAATAAGAAATTCAAATTGCGTTTTAACTACTACTATGTAGATAACGGTTATTTTGACGTAGCTTCCGAAAAGATGAAGGTTCTCCTTTCGGATAAGGCCGATAACGAAACCGGTAGTTTGAACGCCGAACTGGATTTCGGTGCAAATGACCCGAAATTCGGTTGCTGGTATACTTATGAAACCGAATTTACGGCAAAAAACCGTAAAATGACCAATCTGACCTTCCGTGTCGGTGCCGGTATCGAAATGTATATCGACAACGTTGAATTCGTGGACGATACGGGCAAGACCGTTCTGTTTGTCGATTTCAAACAGAACTATCCCGTCACGGTTGCGGATTCCACGCCGGATACCGTTTATGCTATCGAAAACGGCCCGATCGTTGAAACGGTCGACGATTGGACGCTGGCTTTGAAGAATACCAAACCTTCGCCCGCTACGGCCTACGTTCAGGATTACGATTTGAAGGGATTAAACGCCTCTAAATCGTACTATCTGCGTATGGAAGCTTTTGTCGGCAGAAACGCAAAGGATTTGATTGACAACGTTGCCAACAACAAAAACTTTGATGTTTTGATCGGCAACACGGTCGTAAAGGCCGTCAAGTTCGGCGATTTGACCATCGACGAATGGAAAACTCTTAAGACCGATAATTTCACGCCTTCGGGGCAGTGGATCGGTTTTCGTGCATACAGCGGTTTGACGGCTTATTTCGACAATATCGAAATGGTGGATGCTTCGACCAACAGCGTGGTAAAAACTTGTAAAATCGATAAGGTAAGCGGCTCGGGTCAAAAGGTCGACCGCCACTCCGTTCGTGCCGGTATGGCCAAGAACAACGTATTGCACATCAATACGCCGGGTCGTTCCAAGCTGGACCACGTTATGGATATCCGCATCAACACTCCCGATTTGGCGGATATTTTGAAGGTCGGTCATCAGTATAAGTTTACGGCCGATTTGTATTACTTCGATAACGGCAATACGAACGTTTACGACAACGGTGAAATGCATAATAATATGCCCACCTTCCGTGTCGGTGTCGGTAACGGTGCTTATTGCGAAGTTTTCCAAAACGATCGCCGTACCTATATGGGTAAGGAACATCCGTACGAAACGTGGCTGAAAATCAAGGGCGGCCGCTACGGTCAGGGTCTTGACAGCGACACCTACGCCACCTTTACCCGTATGGAGTCGAATACCAAAAACAATATCTACTACACCTCCATGGGTGTTAAGGTTTGGTGCGGTACCGAAGTCTATGTCGATAACATGGCCGTTTTGGATGCCGAAACCAACGAGGTCGTGTACCTCATCGACTTTGAAGACGAGGTTGATTACTACTGCTTCGATGAAAGCGTCAGCCAAGACGCACCCGTGCCGAAGGGCTCTTTCGTCATCGAAGGCGGTCCGGAGGTCAGCTATGATGGTGCGGCTTCCACTACCGATTATTCCGTTCACGCTTCGGGCAACACCGTTCAGATTTTGGACGCCGATTTTGCCCGTTTGAAGAAGGATCAAGACTATCGTATTTCCTTTAAATACTATATGGAAGCCGCTAAGGACAGCGGTACTTTATTCCAACTGTATGGCATCAAGACCGGCTCGGATAAGAGCTATGGTTTGACCGCCGCCGTTACCGCCGATGCCAATCGCACGGTCGGTCGTTGGGAAAAAGCCGCTTTCGTCGGCAAGCTTTCCGATATGGTGGACGGCCTTGCGCTGGTAGCTCCCGCAGGCACCTCCGTTTACGTGGATGATATTTTGATCACCAACGTAGAAACTGCTGTGGAAGAGGTCGCTTTGGCCTTTACGGCAAGCAGTGACGTTCGCACCCTTTCGGGTACCCAAATTGGTGCCGACAGTAAAACACCGTCGAAGAATAAGATGGTGACGATTGCCGAACCGAAGGGTCTTTCGATGGGGTATCTGCGTGCCGTTGCACCGAAATCCGGCAGTAAATCCGGCAAATTCGGTACCACCAACGGCGGTGTTAAGTTAGAACCCGGTTGCCGTTATGATGTGGAATTCTCCTACTATCAGGCACGCTCGGCCGCTGTGGATGATACGATCCTTTCGGTCGATATTGATTCGACGGTCGCCGTTTCCGGACAAAAGAATCCGGTTTTGACGCTGAAAGGCGCAAAGGAAAGAGAGTGGACGACCGCTAAATTCACCTTTGAGGTCAGCGAAACCGCCAAAAACATCGGCGATTGGATGATCCTCAACGTTCCGGCAGGCTCTGCGGTTTATATCGACGATCTGTCGGTCACCAAAAATCTGGTCGATACCAACGAAGAAATCAGCTTGCTTGACTTTGAAGCGTCGGATTCTACCAAGTACATCACGACGGGTGAAGGCATTACCCGTGTTACCAAGGAATTCGTCGCCGAAAACGGCTTTGACGATAATGGCAGTTACGGTTATCTGTACGTTGACAATCTTGGTAAGACTTCCGAAGACGTGAAGTTCTTTGAAATCAAAAACGTCAAGCTGAAGGACAACACCAACTATGCCGTTACCATCTATTTTGATTCTAAAAAAGATACCGGCAGTGACTACGGTGTGGCTGTGCTGACGCAGAATATCAGCTCGGCGGCCTCCGGCGGTAAAACCGAAAACTATTACAATAAGATCGAAAAGGGATGGAATTCCAAAACCATCTATTTCAAGACAGGGCAGGTCATTCCGTCGGCTAACTACATCAAAATCGGTGTATACGGCGGGCAGGAATTCATCTTCGACAACATTATGATCAATGAAGTCATTGATCCGAAGCCCAAAAAGGAAACGGTACTGACCTTTGACGCACCGGATCCGATCATCTATCCTTCGACCACCGGCTTCCGCCAGATTTCCAATAAAGAAATCTGCGAAATGTATCCGGATTTGAAGGGTACCATCGGTACCTCGCCCGGATTCCTGCTGGGTTACAGTTCCGATCCGCGTAAGGACTTGGCGCTGAACTACGAAATCTACGGCATTGCATTGCGCAGTCATTCCGAATACACCATCAACGTGCAGTATATGGTATTGGAATTCGATACCAATCCGGATGACGGTCAAGAGTTTAACCATTACTGCGCTTTGGGTACCAACTACGGTAAAAAGGGTAGTTGGAACATGAAGACGTTTGTAAGTAATATTTACGATCACAAGTGGCGCACGATGACCCTTTCCATCGTGACCGACGAGGTCGATCCCGGTATTGCTTACTTCGTAATGCCGCTGTACTACGGCTGCGCCGTTTTGTTTGACAACTTCACCGTAACCGAAGCCGCCAACTATGACGAAAACCTCTATTGCGAGGATCTTTATTCACAGTTGGAAAACAACGACTTTGAAAGTGAAGTCAACGAAAGCAACTGGGCACCGTTGGCCGACGGAATGCAGGTCGTTGCCGATAAGGGCGACACCAACCGTGCCGCCAATAAGCACGTGCTTCAAATCGACGGTGACGCTTTGGCGGGCGGCAAATATATCCGCTCGTTCCCGTTGATCAACAATACCAACTACATTCTTTCCATGTGGGTCAAGGCCGAGCCGGACAGCGACGTCACGGTCGGCGTATACGCCAATGAGGACGGAAAGAACTTTAAAGACCTTTTCCTGACCGAGGACGGCAATCTCCCGTTCGAGCGTGACGGCAAATGGCATCGTGTCAATATGGCCTTCGGCTCCGGCATCTACGATGAAGGTCTGCTGACCATTACCGGTACCGGCGGCAAGATTTGGATCGACGACGTGGATCTTTACTTAGCTTCGCAGGGTACTTCTACACCGAGCACGTCCAATCATCAAGCCTCCGAACTGGTCTACTCTTCGCCGCTGCTTGATTTGGTAAAACCGACGCAGGTCGTTACCAAGGGACAGGAATTGACGACCGAAACGCTGTACCGTACCGATACAGTTCTTTCTACTTGGATCGAAAAGCACACCGTTAAGGATAAGCATAAGCCCCAAATCGGTGTCCGTGTTCGTCAGATCACCCGTAAAACGGGCGGTGAATGGACAGTCGGTGCGTACGTTTGCATCGTTGCCATCATTATTATGGTATTAAGTTTGGCGGCGTTCTTTACGTTCCTGCTGATGGGCAAGAAGAAAAAAACAGATAACGGAGGTGCGGCACAGTGAAAAAAAGACTCATTGCAATCGTTTTGGCTGTTGTGATGCTTTTTGCAACGGCCGCCTGCGCCTCCAAAACATCCGGAAAAAAGGACGCAAACAGCCTTAAATCCGAAAAGTTTACGCCGGATAAAGCTTATACCGAAAAGACGGTCACCAACACCCAAAAGGGTGAGGCTATCACGGAAGAAGTGCCGTACGACCACCAAAAGGTCGTTACGGTCACCAACGTTGAAGAGGTCTTTAAGGATGAAGGCTTTACCGAAGACGACCTGATCAACGTCAGTGTCGATAACAGCAAAGCCGTTCAGACCAACTGGATGGGTTTGAATGCAGTTTATCAAGGCTTTATCTTCATTCCCGATACCACAAAGCTGGGTCGTACCTACACGCAGAAGATGATCGACCGTGAGTTGCAGCGTATCGACGAAATGGATATCACCCTGCTGCGTTCTTACTTTGAACCCTCCTATTCCTATATCGGCGGCGACGTTACCGATCCGCATTCGTGGGATTTCAGTAAGAGTAATCCGAAAATGCGCTATCTGTATCAGTGGATCGAAGCTTTGCAACAGCGCAACGTTATCGTTGCACTGAATATGGGCTGGAGCTTGACCGACTTAAGCGGCGGAAACTCCCACACTGCCTGCAGTGCGGAAAACCCGTTCTATAAAGCCACCTACAGCCAAGCCATTAAGGGATATGCCTATTGGTACTCCGAATCGCTGAAATGGATCGTTAAAACCTACGGCTACACCAACGTAAAGTACACCTTCAACTATACCGAACCGCTGTACTATGACTATAGCTTTAAATCCCGTGTGGAATACCCCTACACGGCCGATCCGGATGTCAAGTCGTTGGTCGTTTCGCAAAATCCGTCGGCAGCGGGGTCAACGCTGTATATGGCCAAAATCG
>JAKSQF010000120.1 GCA_024404235.1 Clostridia bacterium
CAAAAGCCAAAACGCCTCCGTCAACTGACGGAGGCGTTTTTTCTCTTTACATCACAATACTTTTCGGATCGTCATAAATTGTTTCCTGCGGTGAATCGGGATCGTTTTTATTTTCCCGCAGTTCTTCCATAAATCCGGCAGTGATCACGCCCGAGGGCAGGGCAATAATGGCAATGCCGAAAATGGCGGAAAGCATGGTGACGATCCGTCCGGTCACCGTAACCGGACAAAGGTCACCGTAGCCGACCGTGGTCAGCGAAATGGTCGCCCAATAAAGCGCATCAAAAAAAGTGTTGAACGAATCCGGCTCGACGTTGAAAATCACCAAAGCCGAAAGCAATACGTAGCCGATCGCCACAAAAACGACCGTGCCTAAAATCCGCCTTTGCCGCTTAAAAACGGCGATGATCAGGTTGATGCTTTTGGAATAGCGCACGACCTTGAAGGCACGAAATACCCGAAAGGTGCGAAGCAAACGGGCAATTTTAAGCAA
Source organism: Clostridia bacterium (assembly GCA_024404235.1). Taxonomy (GTDB): domain Bacteria; phylum Bacillota; class Clostridia; order Oscillospirales; family Acutalibacteraceae; genus UBA737. Next base: position 494 of record JAKSQF010000120.1, read on the forward strand.
TCGGAAGCCCTTGCCGATAATCTCCAAAGACGGCAATATGGAAATTAAATCGAGAATTGCCATCGGTGTAAACGGATAAAGCAGATACGAGCGCGCACCCTTTTTCAATTTCAAATCGGCCGTAAACAAGCGCAGAAGATAATCAACAATGAAAATCACCGCCGTGATTTTATCCATCACGAAAAAGGCCGTAATCTGTCGGTGAAATGCAAGTGGCAGAATACTTATAATGATAGTTATCATCATAAACCAATCGTACCAGTCAAAGGCGTTTTCTTTCCCCTTTTCCTGTTGTCCGCTTTCAATCAGGCTGTAAATTTTATGTTTCATTCTCTCATCCCCTACACTGCCATTATAACAGAAAATCAACTTTTTTCAACAAAAAACTCCCCCGCCGACGGCAAGGGAGTTTCGTTCTTATTTCATCTTGAAATATTCTTTTAAGGTTGCCACAATGCAGTCGGCGAATTTCTGATACCCTTCGGCGGTGAAGTGAACACCGTCCGAAATATGCAGGTTTTCGCCCGTGGTTGCAAGCTCGTACAAATCAATGACGGGCAGACCGTATTCTGCCGCCAGTTCACGTGCAATTTCGTTGCGACGGATGACCCGCTTGTTGCGGTCGGCATCGGAAGCATCGTCGGTAGAAAGCAACACCCAAATCGGAGCGTTGGCGTTCTGCACCAAAAAGTCGAGCATTTTGCGGTAACCGATACGGTAACCGGTTTCCTCATCCAAATGCCAGCCGTGCAGACCGTTGTTGAACAGTACGGCATCCCGACCGGGTTGCTGTTCCATAAACAACTTCAGCGTCGGCAAAAAGTACGGATTATCCAACGCCTTGGAGGTGGCAAAGCCATCCACCAAAACTTCATTATTGGCGGTTGCCGTTACAACGTTTCTGGTACAGTAGGAAATGGAATCACCGATGTAAAGGACACGTTTGGCGGTCGTGTTATTTGTTTGCTCCCACCAAACGTTATCCCATTCATAAACTTCAAGCGGTGTATTTGTGGCTTCCTTTTCGTAAGTTAAAGGATCGACAGCCATTGCAGTGCCCCTTATTTCTTGAACTGCGGACCGAAGTTCTGGCAGGCACGGAAGTCAGCGCCTTCCTTATCCATACCAAAGGCATTCCATGCCGACGGACGGAAGATGTCATCCTCCGGAACGTTGTGCATACATACCGGAATGCGCAGCATCGAGCAAAGGGTGATTAAATCGGCACCGATGTGGCCGTAGGAAATGGCACCGTGGTTAGCACCCCAGTTATTCATGACGTCATAAGCCGACTTGAACGGGCTGCCGTCCTTGCCGTCACAGCGAGGTGTAAACCAAGTGCAGGGCCAGGTCGGGTTGGTGCGTTCCATCAAAGTATCGGTAACTTCATCCGGCAGGTTGACCGTCCAACCTTCGGCGATCTGCAGAACCGGGCCAAGACCCTTCACAAGGTTGAGGCGGATCATGGTAGCCGGCATTTCGGCACGGGTGACAAAGTGGCTGGAATATCCGCCGCCGCGGAAGTTATCGAAGCCGGCTTCGCACCAAACGGTGGCGTCGGTCATCTTCTTGATATCTTCTTCGGTAACGTCCCACCACTGCTTCATGGTGTGGTTGCCGTTTTCGTCAACACATTCGCCGCAGGCGTCAAGGCAGGCAGCACCGGAGTTGAGCAAGTGAATGATACCGCCGTTTTCCTTTGCCTTGCCTTCAAATTCATAACCGGTAACACGCTTGGTGGCTTCCGGCGACCAGAAGGTACGAACGTCGGCAAAGATCTGTGCACGGTTGGTGAGCAGCTTCATGAACAGCATACTCATACCGTTGAGAATATCGTTTTCGGTGGCCAAAATCATCGGCTCTTTCTTGCCGGTGAAATCGAAGCTGGAGTTGAGAACAGCTTCCGGATAGTCACAGTTCGGCCAATGGTCGGTCCACTGACGCTGACCCTGGAAACCGGCGGCGATGGCGTTATGACCCACCATTTCTTCTTCGAAGCCGGCCGGCAGGTTCTTGTTGCCGTTCATCAAATCCTTGATGATGCAGTACATCTTAATGGTGAATTCCCACTGCTTATCCTTTTCTTCACGGTTGAACTTAATGCGGCGTTCTTTGCCGAGGAATTCGACCGATTCGGGGTTATCGTCGCGACCCTCTTTGCAGTGTTCCTTCGTCCATGCAAGAGCTTTCTGATAATCTTCTTCGTTATAGATGCCCTCTTCCATACGGCGCAGAATTTCGACCTCGTCGACCGATTCTACACGCATACCGAAGTAGTCTTCCATGAAGTTCTGATCCATAATAGAACCGCCGATACCCATGGTGACCGAGCCGATCTGCAGATAGGATTTACCGCGCATGGTAGCAACGGCAACAGCCGCACGACCGAAGCGGAGCAGTTTTTCCTTAACGTCTTCGGGGATGTTGGTAACGTCGTCAACGTCCTGCACCTCGTGACCGTAGATGCCGAATGCCGGCAGACCCTTTTGGGTGTGGGTAGCCAATACCGAGGCGAGATATACTGCGCCCGGACGTTCGGTACCGTTGAAGCCCCAAACGGCCTTAATGGTGTTGGGATCCATATCCATCGTTTCCGAACCGTAGCACCAGCACGGGGTAACGGTCAGGGTGATATCCACACCCTCTTTGCGGAATTTATCGGCACAGGCGGCCGATTCCGGCACACGGCCGATGGTGGAATCGGCGATAACGACCTTGACCGGATCGCCGTTGGAATAACGAAGATTTTCTTCAAAAAGTTTTTTGGCGGCCTCGGCCATAGCCATGGTCTGACCCTCCAAGCTTTCACGCAAACGCATCGGACCACGTCTGCCGTCGATGACGGGACGAATACCGATGACCGGATAATCGCCAATGTATCTGTTTTCTGCCATAATCAATTACCTCCATTGATTTTTTGGTAATAAAGTATTACATATTGAATTATAGTCGCTTTTGTGATAAAATACTTGGTGAATATTCGACTTTATTTGAACAAAAGTCACTTTTGGAGGGGTTTGCATTGAAATATACCGCATTGCACGAGAAAAAGCGTCATGGATCGGCCGATTTCCCCATTCAATACTACTTTGTGAACGAGGCGCACCCCCAGTACGAAATGCAGCCGCACTGGCATCGGGAGTTTGAGATGATACGGGTGATTTCGGGCAGTTTTCACGTTTTTTTGAACAACGTGGAATACGATATGCGGCAGGGTGATATTGCGTTGGTCAGCTGCGGCGTTTTGCACCGTGGCGAGCCGGAAAACTGCGTTTATGAGTGCCTGGTTTTCGATCTTTCGATGCTGCGCCGCCGACGGGATGATGCGCTGACCGATTATTTTCTGCCGCTGATGAACGGCACCCGCACGGCCAACGGGCTGTTAAGCGGCGACCACGGAATGCTGTACGTTACCGCCGCTTCGCTGTTTGCGTTGATGCAGGAGCCTGCCCCCTATTATGAAATGGCGGTTTACGGCGGATTATACCATTTATTCAGCCTGCTGTACGGGGAGGGGCGCATTGCCGAAACCGAACAGAACCGCCGCACGGGACGGCAGAATGAAACGGTTATCACCCTGCTTGACTGGATCGAGACCCACTACGCCGAGGAGGTCACTTTAGAACGGCTGGCGGCGGTCAGCGGATTGAACGAAAAGTATCTATGCCGCCTATTTAAGGAGTTTACCGACCGAACGCCGATAGATTATGTAAACCACCTGCGCATTGAAAACGCCTGCCACGAAATGGTGGTCAACCACTGCACTGTGACCGAGGCGGCGTTTGAAGTAGGCTTTAACGATTTAAGTTACTTTTCGCGCACCTTTAAAAAATATAAGGGCGTCACACCGAAAGCCTACCGGCAGGCGGTGCAACGCCGTTAAAATTAAAGTTTCGATTTATACCCTTCCCCGAAAAGCTGTTCGGCAAACCAAACGCGCGGTACTTCAAACATCTGCCCGTTGAGGTATTGCAGAATGCCGCCGTCGGTTGAAAAGCAGAACCGCAGGCGGTAGGAATAAAGCGCCTGTTTATCAAAACCTTTCTTCTTATCCTCGGCCAGTTTGCCGTATTTACCGTCGCCCAAAAGCGGATGCCCGACCGACGCCATGTGCGCACGGATCTGATGTGTGCGGCCGGTCAGCAGTTCGATTTCCAAGAGCGAAAGCCCGTTTTTGGAGGCAATGACCCGATAGCGGGTTTTGATACTGCGATTATCGGCCGTTTTGCGGTTGCTTAAATAGACTTTATTTTTCTGCTCGTTCTTTTCGAGGTAGCCTGCCAGCGTGGCGAGCTGGTGCTTCGGCACGCCGTGAACGACCGTAAGATAACGCTTATCAATTTCGCGGTCTTTGATTTTTTGATTCAGCACACGCAATGCCTCGGCATTTTTGGCGGCGATCACGATGCCGCCGGTGTTGCGGTCGATACGGTTTGCCAATGCCGGATGAAAGCTGTTTTCGGCTTCGGGGTCGTACTCGCCCTTTTCGTACAAATAACGCTGAATACGGCCGATGAGCGTATCGGTGTACTCGGTTTTATCGGGGTGCGAAAGCAGACCCTGCTTTTTATCTGCCAGCAGGATATTTTCATCCTCGTATACAATATCCAGTTGGGTACCTGCCCGCAGAAAATCGTACTGCGGTTGGGGTTTGACAAAAAACTCATCCTTCAAATAAACGGTCAGCACGTCCCCCTCCTGCAGGCGGGTGGAAATTTCGGTGCGTTTGCCGTTCAGCTTGATATCCTTGACACGGATGGTTTTATACAGCAGTGATTTCGGCAACGTGGGACAGATTTTGGTCATAAACTTATCCACACGCTGATTTGCGTCATTTTTAGTAATTGTAAAAGTTTTCACGCAAGCACTTGCCTTTCGCAATAAAATGAATTATAATTGGTTATCGTTAAGGAGTGGTTTCTTTGGATAGTCTGCACGCAGGGCACCGCGCCCGTGTAAAGCAGGAATTTTTGGCGCACGGTTTTCACGAAAACACGCCGCCGCATAAAATACTTGAATTACTGCTTTTCTTCTGTCTGCCGCAGGGCGATACCAACCCGCTGGCGCACGAGCTGATCAACCGTTTCGGCACCCTGACCGGCGTTTTGCAAGCCCCCGTTGAAGAGCTGACGCAGTTCAAGGGGCTTACCGAAAACAACGTGGTTTTACTGAAGCTGATTTTACCCCTTGCGCAGAAGTGTTTGGAGGAATC
>JAKSQF010000121.1 GCA_024404235.1 Clostridia bacterium
CCGACAACGGCGAAACTTTCGATACCGGTTTATACGTTACGACGATGCAGTTGGCAAACAGCAAAACACCGTTTGCCGTATATGGCGGCACAAGCAAGTCTTCTTTGGCAAAGCTTTCTACCGGTGTAGTGCAGGCACACAGCGACCGTTTTGACGATACGTTGCATTACAAGTATAATATTGCAACGCAAACCAAAAATTTAAATCGCTATTATATTCAAATAAGAATTTCGGCCGGCAGTACGGATTTACTTCGTGCTGTTAAGGTATACCGCCCGTTTACGAAACAAAGTGGACAACTCAACGGTCTTACCACTACTTTGAAAACGGCCCGTTTGCAGAGCTTGCTTGTTTCAAAACGTGCCGAAACCGAAAATATTTACCGTGAATACTTAAAAGAGCACGGCAAGAAGGATCGAATCATCGGTTTTGCGGATTCTTTGATGAAAGCCGGTTGCTACAGCACTGCGCACGAATTACTCTCGGGTGAAATTTCGCAGGTCTTACCGGCGAAGTACCTGATCAAGGGTTCGGCAGATTTGGTTCGCTATCCCGTTTCGGTACAGTTGGCCAACGCTTCGGATATGGTTCAAATGACCCTGACCGAAGTTTCTGCAAGCGGAATGTCGTTCCGATTTGATACGGAAAAAGCGCAGTCTGTCACTTTGAAGTTCAACGGTTTGAACAACGGAAAACGTTATGCCGTTCAGTCGCTCGGCAATAATGCTTTCCGCTTGGTTGAAACCACCGGCGGAACGTTACGTCCGACCAACGGAAAATTAACCCATACGGTTAACGTCACCCTGCCGCAAGCGGCGACCTATCAAAGCATTTCGGGTCGTGCTTATGCGAATGCCTCCGGCTCGACCATTACGCTAACCGTTCAAAATCCGGCAATTTCCAACTACTCCTTATACGAAAAATACACGGCAGCTTCCTCTTGTGTTTTTACCCGCCATAAGGACGGCAGTACCACGTCTTCCACAACCCGTCCGCGCGCCGGCGATTACGTAATTCTAACCTTTAACAGTAATAATCAGGTTACGAAATGCGAATCCGTTTACGGCGAAAAAACGGCAACGATCAAATCCTTTACGCCGCCTTCGGTAACTGCGGGCGGTAACAACGGCGTGGTCGAGTTTACCGACGGCACAAAATTCGAGTTGGAAAATCAGGCCAAAACGACAGACATCACCTACGTTGATTCTACCGGTGAAGAGCAGTACACCTATGCACGTTACTGCACGGCTGCGCAATTAACATCTATTTTCAAGGTGGGAAAGACCATTACGGTTACCTACTGTCCGGAGACTTATAACGGTTCCATGAAGCGTTTGCTTACGGCCATCATTCCATAAGATATCCGATTAAGGGGAAAATATGAAACGAATCTTCGTCTCGCTTGTTTTAGTTGTCTGTATGCTCTGCGCAACATTGAGTACAGCAACCGTCAGCGCGGCTGCCGAAACAACGACAACGGTTTCCGATAATTTTTCTGCCGTTGCCCATCCCGGCATTACAGCCGATAAAATGGTGTCAACGTTTGAAAATATCGTAGCCGCTAACAAAGCACGTGTTTATTCCAATAACGGCCGTCATTTGTGCTCTACGGGTGCAGGTGAATCGTATGTGGTGTATAAAATCTCGGTGCCCTCCGACGAACAGATTACCACACTGAACGTTTCGGCAGTCGGGCATATTGCTTCCCGTACCGACGCCGGAAAAGGCTGGTCTAATGTGCCGGACGGTCACGTATATACGGCGCCCGTTTCGGAAAATCCTGCGAATGCCAACTGGACGCTGCAGTCCACCTGGGAAGGGGATGAACTTTCCGTTGCTGATTATCCTGCGGACAGTTCTTTCACGCAGGTTCCGGACCGTGAATACACCGCACAAATCACGCCGCCGGGCGGTTATTCCGAACTGCTGGTCAAAATATCTTGGAGCGTTTGGGATTATCCGGTTTATTCTGCATTTCACAGCATTTCCATAACGGCATCATCTGCAGCAGGCGATACGCCGATTTTGGACGCACCCGAAACGGATCTTTACGTCGGTGACGTGTATTCTAATCTGCCGGCCGCTAATATTTCGGTTGCCAATATGGTATCGTCTTTTGCGGATATGGTCGCTTGCAACAGAGCACGTATTTTGAATCAAAACGGACGGCATCTTTGTCCGGACGGCGCCCGTGATGAATTAAGCTACGTGGTTTATCGGGTCGATGCACCGCAAGGGGAACAGATAACTTCGCTGAACGTTTCGGCAATCGGTCATATTGCTTCTCGAATCGGCGCAAAGTTTACAAACGGAAAAATGCCTTACGGTCAAGTCTTCGTGGCGGACGCTTCCCGCGATTTGGGCACTGCCGAATGGGTCGACGTTGTTTTGTGGGAGGGCAAAGACGTTTCCGCAACGGCCTACCCTGCCGATACGGATTATTATAAAATACCCGATGAAGAATACCGTGCCGAATTAACTTCCTCCGTGCACGGCTACTCCTCCGTATATGTAAAAATTGCTTTTAATGTTTGGGATCATCCGGGTTATACCTCATTCCACGAAATCGCCATTCGCGGAAAATCCGCAAAATCGGTTCTGTTAGGCGATGCCAACGGTGACGAAATCGTTGACGTGCGGGACTTAGTCCGTCTGAAAAAGTATTTGGCGAATCCGGCAACAACCGCATATACGCAGAATATGGATACAAACGTTGACGGCAGAATTGATACGGCAGATTTGATTCAATTAAAGAAAAATATTCTCGGCAAGGTGGATTCGGTGCTGAAAGCTGTAACTTATCCCGAAACGATCGGGACGTATGAAGATTTGGGCTATCGCTCGGTCAACGAATATGCGCAAATGGCCAATCAAGGTTACGATTATGCCGGAAATGGCCATCAAAACGGAAGTGTTATTGTAAAATCTCCCTACTATGACCTTGAAATCAACGGGATGAACGTTCCGGTATATGCAGTACCTGTTTATTTGGGCGAAAACGGTGGCAGACAGGCCGTTCAGTCTTTTGCTACGGTTGAAGTGGAAAACGTAGACCAACTGCACGTAAATCTTCATAAAAAGGATTCTCCGACCGCCACGGCAACCGTTTTGCCGAAAAAACTCGGTGTGACGGCTACCTCTTCGGGCAACGATATTCGTATGACCGTTTCCGAAGTCGGTGCGTATACCGTTTTGGTTGAACAGAATTCGCAGGATAAGGCATTCACACTTTTCCTACGCGCCGCCCGCGATGAAGAAAATGAAATTGCCGATTACATTACCCGATACGGCAGAAGTCACGTTCGGGTTTTTGAAGCGGGTGTTCATAACCTTGATTATATAGACATCCCGTCGGATAACTACGTTTTGTATCTGCGCTCAGGGGCATTGTTGCTGGCAAATCATCGGTACGATATTATGTCGGAAGCGCAGAATAATTCTTACGACGAAGTCGGTGCAACCGATAACACGGGCATAGGGCTGAAACGCTATCCGTTCATCAACTGCTGTCGCAGAAACAACGTTCAAATCGTCGGCAACGGAACGGTCGATTATTCAAGATTGGACTGGCACGAACGCAAAGGTGCGTTTTTCACCTTCTCAAATAATATTTCCGTGCAGGGAATTACGTTTGTGAATCCTGCCGACTGGAATTTGATGACCTATCGCTGTAACTCAGTAGACATTCAAGACGTTACGGTGCTTGGTTACCGTACAAACAGCGACGGTATTGCAATTTGTAATACTACCAATGCTTCGGTGAATAATTGCTTTGCCCGTTCGGGTGACGATTTGTTTGAAGTAAAAACGCTTGGCAGTGACAGCCCTGCGCCTGCTCAAAATATTGCGTTTACAAATTGCTATGCTTGGGGAAGTAAGGCACGCTGTTTCGGCATTACCGGCGAAGTTAACCACGCTATTACGGGCGTTTCTTTCAAGGATTGTGCAATTCTTTTCCGTGATGCGGTATGGGATAATAATCGTCTGGGCGGTCTTGCCGTCGTAGTGGAGGAAACGGGCGCACCCATTTCCGATATCAATTTTGAAAATATTGAAATTTTCCGCGATAACGGACGACCGATTAACTGCTGTTTGTATAATCAAAGCCTGCAAAACTGCCTGATATCGGACGTTGTTTTCAAGAATATCACGTACTGTGCCGGCGAAAAACCGATGTTTAATATGGGAGGACGCGGCACGTTTACCGGAATATTTGACGGTGTGATTGATAACGGAACGCGGTTGACGGTCGGCAACGTTTCCGATCATATCCTTTCCGATAACTTTACAACACTTACTGTACGCTGAAGATGAAAAGAAGCCATCGGTTGACCGATGGCTTCTTTTGTTGTTTTTTTGGTGAAAATATGATATAATTCGCTTAAGAATGGAAGGGGAGGGCTGAAAAATGGCTTTTGTTTATGCGGATAATGCCGCAACCACACCTTTGGATTCCGAAGTATTGGCTGCCATGATGCCCTATTTGAAAGAGGAATACGGTAACGCATCGCAACCCTACTTGTTTGCACACCAACCGTCAAAAGCAATTGAAAATGCCCGTCAAACCGTTGCACGGTGTATCAATGCCGAACCGGATGAGATTTTTTTTACTTCAGGCGGAACCGAAAGCAATAATCTTGCCGTGAAGGGTATTGCTTTTGCGTGTAAAACGGCGGGGAACTTGCTGATTTCGGCAGTAGAGCAGTATGCGGTTATCCGTTCCTGCCGTTCGTTGGAACAATTCGGTTTTTCTACGGAGCTTTTGCCCGTTTCGGCAGACGGTACCGTTTTGCCGGAAACGTTAAAGAAAAAAATCACACCCAAAACCCGCTTGGTTTCGGTAATGCTTGCAAATAATGAAATCGGAACGGTAGAGCCGGTTGCACAATTGGCGAAAATTGCGAACGAAAGCGGCGCTTTGTTTCATACGGATGCCGTGCAGGCAGTCGGGCATATTCCCATAGACGTAAAGGCGCTCGGTGTGGATATGCTTTCGGCATCGGCACATAAATTCAACGGCCCGAAGGGTGTCGGCTTTTTGTACGTGCGCAAGGGTACGCCTATTGTGCCGTTGTGTAACGGTGGCAGTCAGGAAAACGGTTTGCGTGCCGGCACGGAAAACGTTGCCGGAATTGTCGGCTTGGCAAAGGCTTTGGAAAAGAAAAACAGTACACTCTTTGAAAATGCAAAGCATCTGCAAAAATTAGAAAAACAGTTGCTTTTGAAACTTGCGGGTGCTTCCCCGGTTCAAAACGGTGCCGAAAATCATTTGCCGGGCCTTGTCAGTCTCTCGTTCCCGGGCATTGATGCTGAAGGGCTGTTGCACGTGCTGGATCTAAACGGTATTTGTGTGTCGGCCGGTGCTGCCTGCAACCAAAATTTTACTGAAATTTCCCACGTGCTGAAAGCCATCGGCTTGCAAGAAGAAACGGCACACGGCACAATCCGAATTTCATTTGGAACAGCCAATACTGAAGAGGACGTCGATCAAATTGCACACGCTATTCTGCACTATATTGATGCAATCGGGCGGAAGGACAGCACGTAAAAAATGTGATGGAAAACGGCGTTGCATCGCCCTATGGCAGAGCAAATGGCTCATACAATCGGTTTTGCAGAAAATTGACCGCTCTGCGCTGAAACCGTTACCCGATTGCACGAATGCAATGGCCATCGGCAACGATAAGCAGATCGTTGT
>JAKSQF010000122.1 GCA_024404235.1 Clostridia bacterium
AGTACCGCAAGTATTGAAACGATTTTCAATAGCATCAATATAGCATCACGGGGTGGTTGCAAACTGCAATCACCCCGTGATTTTCTTTATTATTTCATTTTTACAGAGCCACTCCAAAACCGAGTGCCGGGCAACAAAACCGACCGCCGCCGGTGGCGGATGCAGGGAGGTTTTGTTGGCACAGCGGTCGAAATTGCGCGCCGCTCCAAGGCGCATAGGCAATTTCGGGCACCGCAAGAGGGGTGCGCAGCACTTCGATCCCCTCTTCCCCTGCCAAAATCACGGACCCTGCAAAACCGGATTCACGAATATCGGGGTTTTACTTTTTCGACATGGTCGGAATTTTTGTTGACTTTCCGTATCGGTTTGGTGTATAATACCTTTGGCAGAGGTTGTGTCTGACTTTCCAGACCCCTCTGCCATTTTTCTACATACAGCATATAACACTCTATCCCCATTTGTGGTATAATCATTTTCAACCGACACAAAACAACTGCACCGAAATTACAAACAAAAAACGCAGAAGTCTTACAAGTAAGGCTTCTGCGTTTTGTTTTTATAATGACTTCTTACCGCTTATCACCCAAGAAGAATACGGCAAGGGTTCCGGGGCCGGAATGGGCGGCGATGACCGGAACTAACGGATTGACAACAAATTCTTTTGTGCCGCAACGCTCGGCAATCGCCTCTTTCAGCGCAATGGCATCCGCTTCGCAGTCGCCGTGCGAAATAAAGCAGACCTGATTTGCCATATCAATACCGGTCGTTGCAACCTCGTCGACCAGCTTTTCGATCGAGGTACGGCGTCCGCGCACCTTACCGGTAACGTACAGCTTGCCGTCGTCGGCGGTATGAAGCATCGGCTTAATATTCATCAGCGAGCCGAGAATGGCACCCGAGCCGGAAAGGCGGCCGCCTCTTTTTAAGAAAAACAGATCGTCCAGCGTGAAAACGTGGCGCAGTTTCAGTTTATTGTTTTCGACCCACTCGGCGATTTCTTCCATCGACTTGCCCTGCCGTTTCATCTGCACGGCATAGTATACCAACAAGCCTTGGCCGAGTGCGGCAGCAAGGGTATCCACAACGATAATGTTGCGGTCGGGATACTCTTCACGGTAATCCTCGCAAGCATTGACAATGCTTTGATACGTGCCGGAAAGTCCCGAAGAAAACGCAAGGATCAACAGATCCTTCCCCTCGGCAAGCAACGGCAGCAGCAGATCGTCACACTGCTCACGGCTGACCAAAGAGGTGGTGATTTTCTCCTTTTGGCGCAGACGCATATACTCCTCGGCAAAGTCGGTCTGATGACCGTCCACAAAGCCGGTATATTCCTTGTCGCCGATGTAATAGCGCAAAGGCATCATTGTGACACCGTATTCGGTGATCTGATTGTCGTTCAAATTTGAACAGGAATCGGTTACAATTACAAAATCATTCATTTTCATCGCCCCTTTGGTGTTATTATATCAGCAACAGCAATATTTTACAAGTAAATCATACCATTTGTTGCTTCTACATTTATTTTTGTGCCGGTAGAGGTTGATTTTTTCACTCTACTGACAGTGGAATCCCTTTATTCGACGGTGTTTTACGGGATATGACGACCGCAAGCGACCCGTTTTTCAATCGCGGCGCAGTATAATAAAAAACGGAGATGATGCGTATGACGGTCTATGCCGATATTCTGGTTTTACTGAATTTTTTGGTCGATTATTTTCTATTGGCGCTGACTGCAAGGCTGTTGCGCCGAGAAATACGCTTCATCCGACAACTGGCGGCCGCCTTTTTCGGCGGGCTGTTTTCACTGACGATTTTTCTGCCCGAGCCGCCGTTTTTATTGCGGATAATTCTGCAAGTCGGATCGTGCGGTGTGATTACGGCCATTGCCGCCTTTGAACAAAAACCGCGGCCTTTTTTGCGCTTTGCCGCCGTGTTTTTTGCCGTCTCCTGCGGGTATGCCGGCGGGATGCTGGCACTGTGGCATCTTCTGCATCCAAACGGCATGGTAATACATAACTCGGTCGTTTACTTTAACATTTCTCCCCTGTTTCTCATTTTGTTTTCGGTCGTTTCCTATTTTATCATTCTGCTTGTTCGCGGATTGCTGGAGCGCAGTGCCGCCACCGCAAAGCGCTGTCGCATCACGCTGTTTGCCGATGCCAAGCAAATCGACGTTTGCGCCATTGCCGATACCGGCAACTCGTTAGAGGACGTGTTCGGCATTTCCGAGGTAATCATCGTCGATATTGCCGCCGCAAAAGCGTTATTGGGTGACGATCTGCACGCCGAAAATCTGCGGCACCGCTATCGCACCGTGCCGTGTGCCACCGTATCGGGCACCGTGTTATTGGATGCGTGGCGCTGTGATAAAGCACACGTCGTCGCCGACGGACGCTGTGTGGAATTACGCAGTCCGATTATCGCGGTATCCAAAACGCCGCTTGACGACGATTATTCTGCCATTATCAATCCGAAAACCATCGACCTGCTATGAGGTGTTATTATGAAAATAAAAAGTTTTTTCACACGCCTGCTGCAAAAAATGCATCGGCGTTCCGCCTATTACATCAACGGGCCGGAAACCCTGCCGCCACCACTTTCTGCCGAGGAGGAGCAACGCCTTTTAGAAGAACAAAGCGAGCCGGCACGGGAAAAGCTGATTGTACACAATTTGCGGTTGGTCGTCTACATTGCCCGAAAGTTTGAAACCACCACCGGCAGTATTGAAGACCTGATCTCGATTGGGACGATCGGGCTGATCAAGGCGGTCAACACCTTTCGGCCGGAGCGCAGTATCAAGCTTGCGACCTATGCTTCCCGCTGTATCGAAAACGAAATACTGATGTTTCTGCGTAAAAGTGCCTCCCACCGGAATGAGGTTTCAATCGACGAGCCGCTGAACGTTGATTGGGACGGCAACGAGTTACTGCTTTCAGATATTTTAGGCAGTGACGGTGACGAAGTGGGGCGCGGTATTGAGCAGGAGGATGAACGGCACTTACTGATGCGTTTAGTCCGCGAGCTTTCGCCACGGGAACGGCAGATCATGGAAATGCGTTTCGGGATGGGCGGGTACGAAGAATACACGCAAAAAGAGGTTGCCGATGCGTTGGGCATTTCGCAATCGTACATATCCCGTTTGGAAAAACGAATTATTCAAAAACTGAAAAAACAGATTGAAAAAGTCGTATAAACCCGTTACAATAAGTGCGGGTGATGTATATGAAATGGTTTTGGATTTATTTGATTATTGTGAATATCATAGCCGCAGGCGTTTGCGCTTACGACAAAATGCAGGCTAAAAAACACGGTTGGCGGGTACCCGAAAAGCATCTGTTTTTGTGGAGCATTATCGGCGGAAGCGTCGGAATGTATGCGACCATGCAGCTCATCCGTCACAAAACGAAGCATCTGCGATTTATGATCGGTATTCCGCTGATTATCGTGGTACAAATCGTTTTAATTTTAAAATTTGTAATTGGGGGTTGACATTTCAACCTTTTTGGCATACAATAGGAGCATAACTTCAAGGCGGGGTGAAATTCCCCACCGGCGGTATAGCCCGCAAGCCCCTTTTTGGGGTTGATTCGGTGAAATTCCGAAGCCGACGGTACAGTCCGGATGAGAGAAGTGCAATATGAATTATTGTATTTTTACACCCTTGTAAGTTTTACAAGGGTGTTTTTTTATGGAGGTTTTTATTATGAAAAAAAGTCAATTACGTGCCATCGCCGTCAGCGGAATTATGGGTGCCATCGGCTTCGTTCTGATGCTGTTGGAATTCCCACTGTCATTCCTGATCCCGTCATTTATCAAGTTCGATTTTTCCGAACTGCCGGCGCTGATCACGACCTATACCTTTGGCCCCGTATACGGTATTGCCGTTTGCCTGATCAAGAATCTTTTACATCTGTTTATCGGCAGTACATCCGGCGTGGGTGAGCTTTCCAACTTCCTGTTAGGTGCGGCTCTTGTCGGTATTGCCGGTGTCGTTTACCGCTTTAAACGTGACCGCAAGGGCGCGCTTTTGGGTGCATTGGCCGGTACGGTTTTTATGGCGGCATTCAGCATTGTTTCCAATTATTACGTCGTTTACCCCATCTATGCGCAGTTCTTCGGCGGAATGAATAACATCATTATGGCTTACAAGGCACTTCTGCCCGCCGCCGATTCGTTGCTGAAATGTTTGGTAATCTTCAACCTGCCCTTCAATATCGTAAAGGGATTGGCCGACACGGTGCTTTGCTTCTTGATTTACAAGAAGCTCTCCCCCATTTTGAAATACGGCAGCAGCAAAAATAAAGGTTGACAAATTTCGATTTTGTGTTACAATAATTTTGCAAACTGAATATGTCCTTATCAAGAGTGACGGAGGGAACAGGCCCGTTGAAGTCCGGCAACCTGTCGTAAGACAAGGTGCTAAATCCTGCGGAAAAAATCCGAAAGATGAGGTTTTACGGCCGCTTCTTCGGAGGCGGCTATTATTTTTGGAGGAATGAATTATGGCAAAAATGTTATTTACGTCGGAATCGGTCACGGAAGGTCATCCCGATAAAGTATGCGACCAGATTTCGGACGCCGTTTTAGACGCAATTATTGCAGAAGACCGCAACGCCCGTGTGGCCTGCGAAACCTTCTGCACCACCGGTGTAGTCACCGTTATGGGCGAAATTACGACCAGCAGTCACGTTGATATTCCGGCAGTGGTTCGGGACGTTTTATGCGACATCGGTTACGACGGACCGGAAGCCGGTTTTGACGGCACGACCTGTGCGGTAATGACCTCGATCGACAAGCAATCGGCCGATATTGCCATGGGCGTGGACAACGGTTTGGAATACAAGTCCGGCGAGGTTGATCCCTACAACCTGCACGGTGCGGGCGACCAAGGTATGATGTTCGGTTATGCCTGCAACGAAACACCCGAATTGATGCCGCTGCCCGTATCTTTGGCGCATCGCCTTTCCCTGCGTTTGACCGAAGTACGCAAAAACGGTACTTTGGACTATCTGCGTCCCGACGGCAAAACACAGGTCACGATCGAATACAATGACGGCGTTCCCACCCGTGTGGAGGCCGTTGTCGTTTCCAGTCAGCATAAGGACACCGTAACGCTTGAAACCTTGCGCAAGGACTTGATGGAGCAGGTCATTCGCCCCATTATTCCGGCAGAGCTTTTGGATACGAACACGAAAATTTACATCAACCCGACCGGCCGTTTCGTAATCGGCGGACCGCAGGGCGATACCGGACTTACCGGCCGCAAGATCATTGTTGATACCTACGGCGGTATGGCACGCCACGGCGGCGGCGCCTTTTCGGGCAAAGACCCCACAAAGGTTGACCGCAGTGCCGCTTATGCCGCACGTTACGTTGCCAAAAACATTGTCGCGGCAGGTCTTGCTAAAAAGTGTGAGGTGCAGTTGGCCTATGCAATCGGCGTGGCTACCCCCGTTTCCATTATGGTCGATACCTTCGGTACCGGCACGGTGGCTGATGACGTCATTGCCGCTGCAGTGGACAAGGTATTTGACCTGCGTCCGGCGGCGATTATCGACAAGCTGGATTTACGCCGTCCGATCTTCCGCAAAACGACCAACTACGGTCACTTTGGCCGTGAGGATGCCGACTTTGTTTGGGAGCGCACCGACCGCGCCGAGGCTTTGAAAGCGGCTGTTCAAT
>JAKSQF010000123.1 GCA_024404235.1 Clostridia bacterium
CCTGCCGGATCGAGCACGTCATCAGCGACGAAACCTTTGCGGCGATGATAAAACATGCTAAGCGGAAACGGTGACCGTGGTTTTTATAATCTCTGTGTTGTATTCCCGCTGACAAATATATTGAAATTTTACCGAAACGAATATATTTTGTATAAAACCAAACTTTTTACGGAGGTCTCTGTAAATGAATCGTCCTTTTTATAAAGCGTTATCCAAAGTGATCGTGCTGATGCTGATGTTGGCAACACTGTTGATCCCGCTGTCGGCGGCAGCCGAAGGCGCACCGCTGATCACCACCGTCGGCGAGCTTACCGCCGCCCTTGCCACCGCAAGCGACGGTGACACCCTGCTTGTAGGCGATATCACCTTTAAGCCGATGCCGATGGGCATGATCATTGTGCCGAAAAACGTTACCCTTAAAAGCGGCAAGGGCACCAATGCCGTCTTCACCAACGCCACCTTTGCGCTGAACGGTACGGCAAGCGACTCGGCCCCGCTGACCGTGAATTTTGAAAATATTGATTTTCGCGGCGACAACACCGGCAACGTTATCGACCCGAGCGCACCGCCCAACATCGGTGCGAAAATGCCCGACATAATGAAAACGATGTGCGCCGCCATTTTCAAAATGAACGTGGACGCCACCTATACCGGTTGCACCTTTGAGGGTTACCACTACGCATACGGCGGGGTTTTTAATGCCATTTACTCCTCTGCCGACAACCGAAACACCTTGAATTTAACGCTGAACGGATGCGTGTTTCAAAATAACGCCGCAAAATACGGCGGCAGTATTTATCTTTCCGGCTACGGGCACAACGTCACATTAGATGCCCGCCACTGCATTTTCGACAACAACGCCGCTACCACCGGCGGTGCCGTTTGGGCGCAGGACGCCGACGTTCATCTGCTGGATTGCTCGCTGGTGGGCAACCAATACCTTGAAGCCGCGGTAACCGAGCCGAACGGCGGTGCTTTGGCGCTTTACACCTGCGGGGTCGATTTGGACGGCTGTCTGATCGCCAGCAACACCTCCGGCGGAGGCGGTGCGGGTGTTTTCTGCGAAATTTCGCCCTTTCGGACCCTGATTATGGAAAACTGTACCGTTATCGGCAATACCGCCGCTTCGGACGAGGGTGTTTCGGTCGTGCTGGCAAAAACGAATTTTGACACCACGGCGGCGGCTCACGTTTATTTTTCGTCGCTTTTCGGTGAGCAAAATCTTGCCGATAACGTCGAGCTGTTCGGATGCCTGATCGTGAAAAAAGGCGTCGAAGAACAGGAACCGAGCGAGGAAAACGGCTACTGTCTTGAAATCACACCCGAAACGGCGCAGGAAATGGGGATCGTCCCCGAAAAGCCACAGCACGTCACCCTGCCCGCAGACGAATACGCCATCCCGAAAGAGGCCGTCGACAAGGTGGCCGGCGGGAAATTTTCAAACAGCCTCGGTCGATTGCAGGTCGGCGACAATTATACCGAAAAAGTTGCCGTCACGGTCGAAGAAAAACCGGGCAGGCAAAAGTCGGTGCTTCTGCAATACGGCGATAAACTGACCCTTAAAATCCCCGAACGAAAGGGATTTGCCTTTACGGGGTGGAACTTCCCCAAAGGGACGCCGATCGAAAGCGATCAAACCTATATCGGCGGGAAATTGCCCGACGCACCGGTAATGGCACGCTGGCATTTCGTACTTTCGGAAAACCTTTATATCATTTGGGTACCGCTGCTTTTACTTGCCGTTTTCGGCGCATTCATCCTTTACCGCCGCAGATCGAAACAGCCTGCCGTTGTTATTCCGCCGGCAGAAGCCGCCCCCGTTACACAAGAGCCCCTTTTACCGGCCGACTGGATCGACCGTGTATGCGAAAAGCCGGAAATCGCGGCACTTGTTTCCAAACGGGAAACGGAGGTTTTGCACAAGCTGTTGGAGGGCAAAAGCCGCAAGCAGATCGCCGAAGAGCTGTTCATTACCGAAGCCACGATTCGCAAGCATTCAACCAGCATTTATGCAAAATTCTGCGTACACAACCGCGCTGAGTTGGTTTACAAGCTGACAAAACAATAAAATTATCCTTCAACGGACGACACCGCTTTGGTGCCGTCCGTTTTTTCGGAAAAGTAGACCTGTTTCCCCAAAAGGTAGACCTTTTTCTAATATCTTTTTCCGTGCAAATCGGTAAAATAGTCTTATAAACAAAATACGGAACGGATCGTTCGGAAAGGAGGTACGCCGGTGCTGGATGCAGTAACGAAAAAGTACATTGATGCCTCCACGGAAGAACAGTTTGCCTTTTCCTTTTTCTGTGACTGCTGTGGAAAGGTCGTCAGCACCACTCCGCTGACGTTTCGCCCCGGCTTTAAGAAAAAACTGTTTATTTCAAAAGCAGAACGCAAGGCCCGTGAAATGCTGTGGCAAAAGGATCACGATGCCGCTTACGAGCGTGCCAATATTGAAGCGCTGAAGCAGTTGAATCGGTGTGTCGTTTGCGGTGCGGCCATCTGCAACGACTGTACGGTGGAATGTGAAGAAACCGACGGCAAAACGGTATGCATTGACTGTGCAAAAAAGAATCGTTTCAAGGGGATGATCTGGAACGACGACAACGAAACTTTTTCCGTAGATTTCAGTACAGATCAAACGAAAGACGGTACTTAAGCCGCCCCCGAACTTATTTAAAATACGGGTTTTTACCCGACAAAGGAGTTTTTTATGATGAAAAAATTATTAGCTTTGATTTTAGCCCTTTCCCTCACCCTTGCCTTTGCCGCCTGCGGCAGCGAGAAAAAGAACACTTCGTCCGCCAAAAAGGATGCCGGCAACACTGCTTTCACCGAAGAGGACACAAAGCCTGCCGGCGACGCAGTATCCTCTACCGATTGGCCGACCAACACCATCTTCCCGAAGCCGGAGGGCTGTAAGATTGTCGAGGTAAAATCGGAAGGCGGAAAAAACTACATCACGGTAGAGTGGGACAGCTTAGACGCCGCCAAGGCCTACATTGAAATTGCCAAGCAGACCGAAGGCGAGGGCGCCGAGGTGATTGCCGGTTACAACGACGATGCAACGGCTGTTTACGGCACCTACGCAATCACCATCACTTCCCTGAACGAACCGGAAAACCTGGTTCTGTATAAATAATTTTCGTTGACCGCCGTGTCGACTGCGGCAAGTCTGCCGAGCAAGTATAAATCGGCTTGTCCGTTTTATAAAAACTGTATAGGAGAGAATTAACATGTCAGATTTGAACCAACAATTTGAAGAACTCAACAACACACCCGATACCACCGCCGAATTTGACGCGCAGGATATCGAAACCAACAAGGTCTACGCCATTTTGGCCTATCTTTCGTGGTTGGTAATCATACCGCTTTTGGTTGCAAAGGATTCCAAATTTGCACGTTACCACGCCAATCAGGGTCTTGTGTTGGCCATTGCCGAAATTGCTTTCGGTATCGTCCTCGGTGTTTTGGGGCGTATTCCGTTCCTCGGCATTATTTTCGGTTTGGTCGGCGGCGTTTTCGAGCTTGCCTGCCTGATACTGACCGTCATCGGTATTCTGAATGCCGCAAACGGCAAAGCCAAAGAACTGCCCATCGTCGGCAAATTCCGACTTTTGAAATAACTACGCCTTTTCTCTTTGGGGGTGACGGAGAATTTTCTCCGTCGCCCTTATTTTTTTAAAAAACGATTGATATAAGCGCCGATTTTTACTATAATGAAAGACAGAAACTGCGAGGAGGAAAAAATATGGGAAACAAGGCACTCGTCGTCATCGACATTCAAAACGATATTACCAAGCATTATAAGGACGTGGTGGAAAACATCAATGCCGCTGTAACGTGGGCAGAATCGGCGGGAATGTTTGTGGTATATATCAAGCACAACAACCTTTCCCCCGGCACCCGCACCTTTAAGCCGGATACCAAAGGCGCAGAGCTTGTGCCCGAATTGAACGTTGTATCCGATCATATTTTCGTAAAAACCAAAAGCAACGCCTTAACAAGTGAGGCCTTTGCGGCGTTTATTGCAGAAAACGGCATTGACGAATTTTACGTTGTCGGCGCCGATGCGACCGCCTGCGTAAAATCCACCTGCTTTAATATGACCAAGGCCGGCTACACCGTTCACGTTTTTTCGGATTGCGTCACCAGTTACGACCTTAAAAAGTTAGACGAAATGTTTGTCTACTACGCCGCCAAAGGCTGTGAAGTCCGCCCGTTTGCGGAATAATTCCAAGGAGGAAGAAAAATGAAAGTAACCGCTATTGTATACACCTCTAACACAGGCCACACCAAGGCCTATGCCGAACTGCTCGGTGAAAAGACGGGGCTTCCCGCTTACGATTTGAAAACCGCCTGCAAAACTTTGCCGAAGCACGCCGAAATTCTCTACCTCGGCTGGCTGATGGCTGGCAACGTCAAGGGATATAAAAAAGCCGCCCGACGCTTTTCGGTAAAGGCAGTCTGCGGCGTGGGAATGTCGGGCAGTGACACCCAACTGAACGATATGCTGAGAGCCACCCACCTGCCCGAAGATCTGCCCGCTTTCTATCTGCAGGGCGGGTTTGAGCTTGAAAAACTGCACGGCATTTACAAGCTGATGATGAAAACGATGAAAGCCACCGTCGGCAAAGGTCTTTCCGCAAAGAAAGACCGCACGCCGGAAGAAGACGATATGTTGAATTTAATGCTGAACGGCGGCAGTACCGTTTCGGACGAAAAGCTGACCGCTGTTTTGGAATGGATCGAGTGAACACCCGTCTGTGCGGCAGTCGGTTTTCGATCACCTTCCCGCAAGAACAATAACGCCAACCCTTTTCAGCACCTCTTTTGAGGTGCTTTTTCTTTTGCATATTGACAAATAACGATTTTGCAGCTATAATAAAAGTGTTCCAAATAGAACACTTTTTGGAGGAGTTATGTTTCCGATCAACGATTTATTTCTGCTGAACGGTCTGCGTGAAAATGAACGGCAACAGGTTTGCGCAAAGCTTACCGAAACCGTTGATTTCGAGCGGGGTGAAATCATCTATGACGAAGCGCATTTTCGCAACGCCATCGGTGTATTTCTTGCAGGCAAGGGTTATGCCGGTGACGGCAGTGCCACCAAAGCCTCTTTTACGGAGGGGGACGTTTTCGGTGCCGCCGCGCTTTTCGGTGCGGGAGAATGCTACGTCAGCCGCATTGTTGCCAAAACCGCCTGCCGCATTCTTTTCATACCGGAAGAATCTTTGCGCACGATTATGGAAGAATACCCTGTGTGTGCGGTGAATTACATCACCTTTCTTTCGCAGAAAATCCGCTATCTGAACGGAAAAATCGCCCAATACACCGCTGACGGTGCATCCGCGCGGCTTTACCGCCTGCTGTGTGACCGTGCCGATGCGGACGGGTGTGTTTCCGCCGTCAACGTTTCGCTTTTGGCACGGCTGACCGGTTTGGGGCGCACCAGCATCTATCGGGCGATGACCGAGCTGGAAGCAAACGGCTTGATCGAGCGACAAAACAAGAATATTTTTTTAAGGAGATAATATTATGAAAAAACTGATCGCCATTTTACTGACCCTTTCGTTGGTGTTTGCCTTTGCCGCCTGCGGCAAAAAAGAAGAGGCAAAGCCGGAAGCAAAAGAGGAAAA
>JAKSQF010000124.1 GCA_024404235.1 Clostridia bacterium
GAGGTTGTTATTGATAATCTTACCGTTACCGATAATCTTGGCAACGTAGTGCTTGAAAGAACCTATGAAACCGGTGCCGATGATCCGGCAAGAACCTATTTTTCGTTAAAAACCGCCGATCAGATCCACACTTTGTATCCTGTTACGCAGAACGGTGCCTTGCTGATCGACGCTGCAAGCGGATCAGCCGTGACTTACACCGTGCCCGATTCGGTCGTTGCTTTCAAACAGACGGTCGGTGCGCAATACCGTATTTCTTTCAAATACCGTGCAGTTACACGTCTTTCTTCGGGTACGGAATTTGCTTTTTTACAAAACGGAAGCGAAACCAATAACCTTTCGGGCAATTCCGGAAATACGCGCGGCAACGTCTGGACGGCAACGCAGGTGACCGATATGGCTGAGCATTCGGGTCAGGTGACCTATACGGCACAGACAAGCGTTTTGCAACTGCGTGTTTCTGCCGGTGCGTCATTTATTTTTGATGATATTCAGGTAGAACAAATCATCAACGAAAACACTAAGGCACAGCTGAATGCAAATCTTCGCCGTTCCGGTAACGCGCAATACGTCGACGTCACTTTTAATACGGGTGCTTCATCCCGTCAGTATAAATACGGTATTGATTATGATCCGACGGTTTTGGAGTATGTTTCAACGGCGGCCGCAACCGGTACGTCCGGTATTTCGGCATCGGCCAAAACTACCGTTACGCCGGCTAAAGAGCGCATGGTAATTGACGCGACCACAGGGGAAACCCGACGTGAATTTGATTTTTCCAACAGCATTCAATATACCAACACGACCGGTGATGCGCTATCATCTTGTCCGCAACCGACCTACTTTTCAATGCGCGTGCGCTGTACGGGTGCTACGCAGGATATACACGGCTACGAATTCCACGCAAAGGTCAACGACGGCAATTATTACCCATCGCATCATTACCGTGACGTGCCGGTTTTGAACGAATGGACGGTTGTTGAATTTCCGACCCATTCCAATCCGCCGGCGGGGGACGGTCAAAATACGTTGAGTATTATGGTCTATCCCGGCGTGGTAATGGAGATCGACTATATTCGTATTTATAGCGGTTGGGACACTTCAAGCACCCTGCTGACCAATTTGCAATTTGCCGGAGAGGGAGAGCCGACACCGGCTTCTGCCACGGTCAACGTTTCGGCTTCGGCTTATTCCTATAAAACTGGAAATATTGCCACGTCCACCTTCCGTGTGATCGGGGACGTAGAGGGAATGACCGATTTCGGTCTGTCGGTCACCTCGCCGACGTCGGTTGTCAACGTGTTTGGTACTTCGGTGGGATTGAACAATAATTACGGTCGACTTTCGGCCCGAACGGATGACGGCAACGTCCGCTTTGCAATCAGTTTGCCGGTGGATGATGTGGGAGAAAATTATCTAACCGAGGACGGTACGACCGTTCGACCGATTTCCAAAGGCTTTTTGATGGCACTCGGTTATCACGCTGCACAGAATATGACGGTTGCGTCTAAGGATCCGTACATTCAAAAAGTGCAGGTCACAACGCCGTCAAGTACCGTGATCGGCGGTGTTCGCTATACCGTTGCAGTCACCGATCCGCTGATGGATCCACACACCTATATTTCTGCCCGTTTTTATGTGGAGTATACTGCAAACGGGCAGACGAAATACGCTTACAGCAAGCCGCTTTCGGTCATGCGCTGTCAGTTGGAAAATTTGTCCGCCGACAAGTGGCTGACGGCACCTTCGGCTGACGGCTCCGTAACGCTGACGCTTGATAACAGCGCGCCCGTTCAGCAGAACTGGCAGGGTGCCAATGCGGTAGCGCAGGGATTTATCTATAACAACGGCTATACCGATGCACAGATCAATACCGAAATATCCCGTATGAAGTCTATGGGCATCAATATGGTGCGTTCTTATTTTGATCAAACCTTCAATACTTCGTACAGTAGCACTCGTAACTCGTTGATTTATTCTTATACAAGTGATCGTATGCAGTGCTTGGAGCAATGGCTTCAAACGATGAAGAATAATGATATCGAGGTCGCTTTGAATATGAGCTGGGCTGTCAGCGATATCTTTGAACAGCCCTATACCGGATATGACGGCTGGAATAATAACAGCGGAAATGCAATTCCGAATTCTTTTAATGCCTATTATAAGAAAAACGGCAGAGAGAAGGCCTATACGCTGTATGGCGATTGGGTCAATAAATCAATCAATTACTTAATCAACGAGCGTGGGTTTACCAATATCAAGTATTTGATCCTCTTTACCGAGCCGGGTGTTTCATCCTACGGAAACGATAACTGGGTCGATTATTTGAAACTTGTTGATTCGGCCGATTCCGCTTTGAAAACGGGCGGTAATCGAAATTTGGTGAAGCTGGTCGGGCCGAATATCGGAATGGGTGACAGTACGCATTTCGGCGGTACGGTAGAGGAAGATTTACAGTATTTTGCGGCTTTGAGCGATAAGCTGGATATTTACTCGTTCCACTTCTATGCACCGCATTGGCCGGGCTCGGGCGGTACGAATACAATGGACGACGCTTCGACCGATAACTATGCCCGCTATACCGAAATTTTTAATCGGTACGTTGCATTTGCGGAGTCGTTGGGCAAGCCGTATTGGTTTGATGAATTTAACTATTCGGCAGGATCCGGCGGCATTATGGCACAACAGGAAGATCCGCTGATGGGTACGCAGTATGCACAGGCCATTGCCTCTGCAATGAACAGCGGTGTTGAAAACGCCTTGTTGTGGCAACTGTTTGAAATCAAGTGGCCCGGTCGGGAAAGTAGTGGCTGGGAATTTGAAAACGGCACGCACGTAATCGGTTTGGCACCGTCGTTGCTTGAAAGCGACGTGCCGTATAAACCGTATTATGCTTATAGCCTGCTGACAAAATACCTCGGCGAACGTGGGTCAACGGTTTACGCAGGCGGCGGATCCGGCGGTGTATATAACGCTATGGTCGAAAATCCGGACGGTACAAAATCAATCATGGTCGTGAATACGGGTAATGCCGCCAAGACGGTTACAACTTCGTTCAGTAATCCATTGGCGAATGAATCACTTTACCGTGTTTGCTATAATCCGACGTTGATTTATCCCGACAGCTCGGCCGAGGTGATTGGCGCCGACAGCATTATAACCGGCGTCAGCACAACGCTGACCGACGTTGTACCGGCAAACAGCTTTGTGATTTACACGACGATCGGTTACGAAGCACAGCATTCGGCGACGGAAGAGGGAGAATACGTTTTGGGCGGAAATCTAACTGCACAGATGAAGCAGGATTCGGTTTTGAATCAGGGAAATCGTGCAAGATTAAAGGAAAAAATCGGAAAACTGAAGAACGGGGAAAACGTGACCGTTGCGTTTATCGGCGGGTCGATCACCGAAGGCTACTTTGCCGAACCGCAGATGACCAATCGCCATGCAACGCAGTTTGTTGCGTGGCTACGTAAAACCTACCCGAATGCCACCGTAACGGAGCTGAATGCCGGCATCGGTGCAACGACTTCTTATTTGGGCGTGCACCGTGCGGACGCCGTGTTGGCGCAAGATCCCGATATTGTTATCATTGATTTTGCCGTAAATGACGACAGCGGCTCCGAACTGTATCAGGCTTCCTTTGAAAGCTTGATCAATATGGCGTGGAACGCCCAAAGCTCACCCGCCGTGCTATGCTTGGCAATGGCAGGCAAGTCGAATGATAAACTGATCAACTCGCAGAATGATGAATTACCTATCCTTGAATGTTACGGTATTCCGTTCCTTTCGTATCGGGATATGATTGAGCCGTTGCTGAATAACGGTGTGATCCGTTGGGAGGATATTCAGGCTGATACCGTTCATCCGAATACAAACGGCCACGGATTGATTGCCCAAATGCTGGCGGCTTATTTTGAAAAGGTCGCACAGTCGGTCGTGACCGAAAGTGAACCCGATTTCGGTGCCGTTGCAAACAAAAACGCACCGTATGCAAACGGTACGATGCTGACGGTGCATAACAGCAGTCCGGCGGCACGGTATTTCACGGCGGATACTGCGACCCGTTTGCAGGGTTTTGTCGGTTATTGGTCGGCAGAACGCTCCGGTGCGCAACTGAAATTTGATAACGTCGAAGCGCAGTATATCGGCGTCGCTTACGAGGAGGTCGACAGTACCACCTCGGCCGCCACTTTTGAAGTTTACGTGGACGGTACGTTGGTTGATACGATTGATCCGCACGGCCCTTGCGGTCATGCTATGGGGCGGCAGGTATACATTGGTATCGCGGGTGGAACGCATACGGTGAACATTAAGACCAAATCAGCCGATTCGTGTAAAATCATCGGTTTGCTGGTTTCGTAAAATAAAAATCAGGTAAAAGAAAAAGGCATCGATTGTTTATCGATGCCTTTTTTGATGAAATATATTATTCGCTTTGAACACGACCGGATTTTGCTTCCAGGTAAGTTTCGTCTGTTAAAACGGAAATGTTTTCTTTCCGTGTCGATTGCGATTGCTGTTCCTTGCGATACTGTCCGGGGGTGATGCCGTTCCACTTGGTGAATGCCCGCTGGAAGGACGTATAGTTGTTATACCCAATCATGCTTGCAATGGTGCTTCCCGTAATATCGGTTTGACTTAACCAATCCCGTGCGTGCTGCATACGAACTTCGGTAAGATACGCAAGAAGATCCGTTCCGGTCTCCTTTTTAAAATAGGTGTAAAGCAGACTTCGGTTGATACTCAATTCTTTTGCGATACTGCTAACCGAAATATGGTTTTGATAGTTGTTGTGAATGAAATCCTGCGCACGTTTGGTATATTGTGAAGAAACGGTTGGCTTTGCGGCGTGCCTTTCGTCCTGTCCGTCTTCAACAGAGGGAATGAAAAATTGTAAAAGTCTTAGTAATTGTTCCAAAGATAATAATGAATTTTGCGACACGTCTTCAAAATGGTTTTTCAGAGAAACAATGCGGCTAATGATATCATCCCTGTCGATTTTGCATACACTCTTTCCCGATTGAAAGGCGGTACCCTGCAAAAGTTCGTCAGCCATAGTACCGTTAAAAGTAAAATAAAAACATTCCCAAGGGTCGGACGGACCGGAATAATAAAGAGCGGATTGATTAGCACGAATCAGAAAGGCATCCCCGGAATGTAGGGAATAATTGTTTTGATTTATCTTCAACGTACCGGAACCGCTGTTGACGTAATAGACGGCGTAAAGATTGCGAAAACAGTAAACACGTTCGTTCGGCATAGATTTTTGCCAGCCGAAATGATCAAAATAAATGTGGTCACTTTCGGCGGAAACGGCAGGTGAACGAAAAGAGTGGGGAAGCGAATCGGTGTTCATAATCGACTCCTTTGGCAGATAATGTTTACAAAAAACGGGAATATAGAGCAAAATTAAGTTTCCAATAACAATATAACATAATGAAGTGAGTTGAGTCAAGAAAAATATAACAAAATGTACACAAAAAAGCAACAAAATGTTATTGAAAAAAGTTTTGCGGTATTATATAATAAGCAAAACAACTGTCAATATATCGTTTTATGTGTAACTTTTGTGAAAAACGACGGTATAATTTGCTATTTCGATGAAATAGCGATGTTATATATAATATGA
>JAKSQF010000125.1 GCA_024404235.1 Clostridia bacterium
CGCAATCAGTGCAACGTCAACGAAGGCGGTTGCAATCACCGCCTGAACGATACCGATGACCGTTGCCTGCTTACCGGTTTTCTTCAGTTGTGCCAAGCGGAATTCGTTACCGATTGCAAAAGCGATAAAACCGAGCGCCACCTGATTAAGCAGTCCGAGCGGCTCCATTTGTGCATCGTTTGCAAAGCCGACATAGGGCAGTTTCAAAGCGCCGAGGCAGAACGGCCCGATCAAGACGCCGGTTACAAGATACGCCGTAACGGCCGGCAACTGTACCTGCTTTGCAAGACGTGACATCAACAGACCCAACAGCAGTGCGATGCCGATAGTCAGCAATACTCCGTTTCCCATATACATCCCTCTTTAATTCATTTTCAAACACCTTTACTATACTGCTAAAAGCTGTATTTTTCAAGAGAAAATACAAACAAAAAAACCGCCTGAAAAGGCGGTTTTTTTAATCATTTATTTGCAGGGAATATCAAACCAAAAGCAAACACCGTTTTCGGTATTGTAAACACCGCAGACGGTGTTGTGCAGTTTGGCAATGGCGCTGACGATGGAAAGACCCAACCCAAAGCGGCTGTTATCCCGTTTGTGGGAAGCATCGCCTCTGTAAAAGCTTTGCCAAATCTGCGGCATTTTTTCGGGGTCAACGTGACTGCCGCTATTGGTGACCGAAAGACGGCAACCGCTTTCGCAAACAGCGGTGTGAACCTCGACCGTACCGCCTTCAAGCGTATGGCATCGGGCATTTTCAAGGTAGGCCTGCAATACCTGTTCGATCATCAGCGGATCGGCAAAGACGTTGGTATCAGGTGGAACGTCGACCTTTGCCGTGATCTTGCTTTCGTGGAAAATGCGCTGGGTCATTTGCGTGGCCATTTCGGTAAAATCAAAGTTTTCCGGATGCAGTTCCATTTTGCCCGATTCATAACGGGAAAGGTCTAAAATTTTCAGCACCAGCCGATTCATTCTTCGGCTTTCTTCCAAAATGGTGTTGCAGTATTCTTCCCTGCTGTTTTCGTTGACGTTGAGCTTCAACCCCTCGGCATAGCCGCTGATAATGGCGATTGGGGTTTTCAGTTCGTGCGAAACGTTGGCCACGAAATCACGACGCATTCCGTCAAGTTGCCGTTCCAGTTCGATTTCATCCCGCAAGCGGGCATTGGCCGATTGCAATTCGGCAAGCGCCGAAGAGAGCGAATCGGACATTTCGTTGACCGAATTGCCCAATTGAGCAATTTCATCCGTTCCCGAAACGATGACCTTTTGTGAAAAATCAAGCCGTGACAGTTGTTTGGTGATTTGATTCATTTCAGCCACGGGGTGCGAAAACCGACGGGCAAAAATGAATATCCAAACCACCGAAACAAGGCAACACCCGAGCGCGATCAACAAAATCAGCTGATTGGCCGTGCTTGCGGCCGAGGTGATAAGTTGCTTTTGAATGCGCACCTCGGCAATCATGCCATTGCCGATCTCACGGCGGCATTGCAGGTATTCCTCTTTCCGAGCAAAGCCGCGACGAACGATTTCAAAAACAGTACCGTCCGACAGTTTCTCCTGCCGTTCAACCGAAAACTCATCCCGCTGCATTTCAAACGACGGACCGATACCGGCGTGTTCCATCATCTTACTGCCCGAGGAGGTATACAGAATTTGACCGTTTTCGAGGTAGATTTCCACCTCGAAATGATAGTTATCGCTGATTTTGGAAAGGCGTTCAATCGTGGCGCGAGGCAATTTTACAGTAGACGAATCACCCTGCGAAAAATCCATATCGGAAATGACATCCAACTGTCGGATCAGCAATTGCTTTTGACGTTGGGTGTAAAAGGGTGCCAAAAGCAGCTCGTTTGCCGCCGCAAGAATAATCAAAAACGAAAGAAAAATAAGCGCGACGTTCCGAAAAATGCGCCACCAAAGACGACCCGTACGACGCCCGCTTTGCACATTACGTTTCAAGTTTATACCCCATTCCGTAAATGGTTTTCAGGTGTGTGCCGCCCCAATCGCCCAATTTGATGCGCAGGCGGGCAATATGCGAATCGACCGTGCGGGCGTCACCGGTGTAGGTATAACCCCAAACGGCATCCAACAGCTGATCGCGTGACAACACCTGTCCGGCGTTGCGCTTTAAGTGTGCCAGCAGTTCGAACTCCTTCAAGGTCAGTTCCAATACTTTGCCGTCAAGCGTAGCCGAAAAGGCCTGCTCGTCCACAACAAGGCCGACCGCTTCGGTCGAAACGCTTGCGGTCGGGTTACTTCTTTTAAGCAGTGCCTCCACCCTTTTGACCAATACGGCCGGTGAAAACGGTTTGGTAACGTATTCATCCACGCCCGATTCAAAGCCGGTAAGCAGATCGAATTCTTCGGCACGTGCCGAAAGCATAATAATGGGCATATCGGATATTTTACGGATTTCCCGTGTCAACTCCCATCCGTCCATTTCGGGCATCATAATATCCACAACAGCCAAATCGACCGGCGTTGTTTTCACGATTTCAAACGCCTGCACACCGTCCGCGGCGCTGAGTGTTTCATAGCCCGCCGCCGACAGAAAATCACAAACCAACCGAACGATTCGTTCTTCGTCGTCGGCAATCAAGATCTTTGCATTCCCCATTCTTTTGCCCTCCGTTTCAACATTATCATACCGAACAAATTTCCCGTTTTTATAAATAAAATGTGAATTTAAAAATTTCACTTTAATTATAGCATATTTTATGGTATAATCATAGAAAAATAATGAGCAGGAGTTTGAAAAAGTGTCATTTGAACTTGAAAACATCCGAAATTTTTGTATCGTTGCGCACATTGACCACGGCAAATCCACACTGGCAGACCGCCTTTTGGAATTGACCGAATCGGTCGCACAGCGAGATATGGAAGAACAGATCTTGGACAGTATGGATCTTGAGCGGGAGCGCGGCATTACCATTAAAGCCCACGCCGTTACGCTGTATTATACTGCCAAGGACGGCAAACAATATGAGTTGAACCTGATCGACACACCGGGACACGTCGACTTTAACTACGAGGTTTCCCGTTCGTTGGCCGCCTGCGAGGGTGCCATTCTGATCGTGGACGCTTCGCAGGGTATCGAAGCGCAGACCTTAGCCAACACCTATTTGGCGGTTGACCACGGTTTGGAAATTCTGCCCGTTGTCAACAAAATCGACCTGCCTTCGGCCGAGCCGGAACGGGTCAAGCAGGAAATCGAGGACGTCATCGGCATTCCGGCCGAGGATGCGCCGCTGATTTCGGCCAAAACGGGTCAGAACACCGAGCAGGTGCTTGAAATGATCGTCAAAAGCTTTCCGGCACCAAAGGGCGACCGCACCGCACCGCTGAAGGCGTTGATTTTCGACTCTTACTACGACGCCTACAAGGGCGTTATCGTCTATTTTCGTGTAATGAACGGCAAAGTAAAGGTCGGCGACAAGGTGCGTATGATGGCGACCGGTGCCGAGTTTGACATTGTGGAATTAGGCCGCAAAAGTGCCACCGGTTTTGTGACGTGTGACTGTTTGGAGGCTGGTGAAGTCGGTTATCTGACCGCCTCGATCAAGACCGTTTCGGAAGCGCGTGTGGGTGATACCATTACGTTGGCCGAACGTCCGGCAGACGAACCGTTGGACGGTTACCGTCAGGTACAGCCGGTCGTTTTCTGCGGTATTTATCCGCAGGACGGCGCAAAGTATACCGATTTGCGTGAAGCATTGGAGCGTTTGCAGTTGAACGACGCTTCCCTGCTGTTTGAACCCGAAACCTCCACCGCATTGGGCTTCGGCTTCCGTTGCGGATTCTTAGGCCTTTTGCACATGGAAATCATTGAAGAACGGTTGGAGCGTGAATTCAATTTAGACCTGATTACCACCGCACCCAGCGTAGAATACGAATTCCACCTGACCAACGGTGAAACGGTAATGGTGGACAACCCCACCAACTACCCCGATCCCGCCACCATTTCGGAGGCGTTGGAGCCGATCGCCAACGTGCATATTTACAGCCCGAGCGAATACGTCGGCACGATCATGCAGTTGTGTGAAGAACGGCGCGGCACCTATATGGATATGAAATATATGGGCGACCGTGTGGATTTACACTACGTGATGCCGATGAGTGAGATCATTTACGACTTTTTCGACGCCTTAAAATCCCGCACGAGGGGTTACGCCAGCTACGACTATGAAACCTGCGGTTACCAGAAATCGACCCTTGTTAAGTTAGACGTTTTGTTGGCAGGCGATTCGGTCGATGCGCTTTCCTTTATCGTGCATTCCGAAAATTCCTACGCACGTGCCCGCCGCATTGCCGAAAAACTGAAGGAGCATATCCCGAGACAGTTATTCGAGGTGCCGGTGCAGGTCGCCGTCGGCGGCAAGGTCATTGCCCGTGAAACGGTAAAAGCTATGCGCAAGGACGTTTTGGCCAAGTGCTACGGCGGTGATATTACCCGTAAGAAAAAGCTGTTAGAGAAGCAAAAAGAAGGCAAAAAGAAGATGCGCAAACTCGGCTCGGTCGAAGTGCCGAAGGAAGCGTTTATGTCGGTGCTGAAGCTCGACGAATAACACAAACTGAGAGGTGCTTATGGCAAAGCGTCGAACAAGAAGACAACAGGCGATTTTACGCAGAAATCTGTTTTTGGCCGCCTGCACATTGGTGTTGGTACTTTTTATCATCCTAATTTGTGCGACCTGCAAACTTGTATCGAAATCTTTTGGCAAAAAGGCGCAAAACGAATCCTCGAAAGCGGGGAACGTAATAAACGGAACGGTGGAGGATACCCGCCCGCAAATGGTCACGCGCGGAAACTATGAATTGGATGCAAAGTATACCAATCTTCTGTTGGTCAACGGCCAAAATCCTTTACCGGATGATTACGACTACGAAAAGGATCTGACCACCATTGACGACCGTTATCGGGAGCCGGGATACGATCTGAATCAAATCAATGCAGTCGTTTATCCGTATTTGAAAGCAATGTGCGAAGCCGCCGAAGCCGACGGGGTACATTTGGCCGTTTGCTCGCCCTACCGTTCGTACCAAACGCAGCAGACGTTATTTGAACGGCAGGTGCAAAAAAGAATTGCAGAAGGCTTACCGCGAGACCAAGCCGAGGAGGCTGCCGCAACGCTGGTTGCCCGCCCCGGAACGAGCGAACATCACACGGGGTTGGCGTGCGACTTTATCAAAGCCAATGACGGTTTCGAGCTGGAGCCGGCCTTTGCGTGGTTACAACAGCACGCCGCTGAATACGGTTTTATTATGCGGTATCCGAAAGAGAAGCAGGAGCAAACCGGCGTGGTATACGAATCGTGGCACTACCGATTCGTGGGTATTTACAAGGCCGATGAAATCAAGCAAACCGGTCTTTGCCTGGAAGAATATTTAGAACAGTACGGTTCTTGAAAGACAGTAAAAACAGAGTCGCAGGATCAATCCTGCGACTCTGTTTTTTGTTTGTAAACGATATAGGCGTAATTACTTTCCTTTGAACGGTTTTTCATTTGTGTCCGCACGGCGTCCCGCAATTCGGTCGCCTTTTGCCGTGTGGTTTCGGCTTTAGTAGTAAAGGGACCGTCTATGAAAATCGTTATCTTCGGCTT
>JAKSQF010000126.1 GCA_024404235.1 Clostridia bacterium
TGCCGCCTTCGCGGTTATTATCGCCATGTGCACCGCAAACCCACATACGCAGTTCACCCGAAGCATTACCGCCCAGAACCGGACGGTCCTGCATTAAAACAACCTTTAAACCGTTTCGTGCAGCCGAAATAGCCGCGCAAGTGCCGGCCAAACCACCGCCGACGACACACAAATCTACATTATGCTCCTGCTTTTTCATCTGCAACGCCCTCCTTTTCAAAACTTGCCTCTATTTTCGGAACCGCAAGGATTCCGGTTTCTTTTACACCGTATTCGTACGACCAAGCATCTCCGACAGAGCGCCAATGCATAAAGCCGTACCATGTATCCGCCGGATTCACGTTGTGCAGAGAGCCAAACGTATTATAACGATTTCCGAACAGTTGCAATTTCACTTTATGCCGACCGGCTTTCACATTTTCGACCGAAACGGAAAACGGTGCAAAGGCAATTCTGCCGACCGGCTCGTCATCCAACAAAACACCGACCAATGCGCCGCGGTATGACGGAACGGTGATACGCAACGATTTTGCGGTGCAATCGGTTTCAAACGGGATTTCATACTCGATATTGCCCCCGTAAAACGGCAAACCCTGACCGGTAATGCTACCGAATTGAAGACTTTCCGCTTTCGGGACGATGTGTGCGGACGTTCCGCACACAGTCACGTTGAAATCACCTAAAATATACATACATTCCAAACCGCCTCGCTCCCCGTAAGGGTAATCAATCTCCAAAATGTTTTTGCCCACACGGATATTCGGAAGGGCAACGGTGGAAATGGCACGGTCTACGTAATAACCGACAACGGTGGAAGGAACGGGAACGCCGTTCAGCACAATGCGTGAGTTTTCGGCGTTTTCCAATGCAAGGAAGCAATCTTTTACTGCCGTTTCGGCAACGAAAACCGTTTTCAAATGAACCGAATGAAAAACACCCGATTCTTTCGTAACCCACGGCTGTGCAAAC
The DNA here is from genome assembly GCA_024404235.1 of Clostridia bacterium. Taxonomy (GTDB): domain Bacteria; phylum Bacillota; class Clostridia; order Oscillospirales; family Acutalibacteraceae; genus UBA737. The sequence goes on from JAKSQF010000126.1 coordinate 970, forward strand.
TTATTGGTACGCGACGGCAATCCGATTTTTGCACGAATGACGTTATCCAAACGCAAAATTTCTTCAAACGGCAGATCGGTCACGATCGGTTGGCCGTCCAATTCAGCCGCAAAGCGATCCAGCAAAAGCACGTTCGGCTCACAACGGGAATAGTGCACCGTTTCGGGAACCGGAACAGACACAAACTCGTCTTCGATTAGTGACTGCGCTGCCAAAATCGGCATTCCGTCCTCTAAAAAGAGCAACAGGCTGTCCTGCGGGTATAACGAAATCTCAAAAACCGAAATCTCGCCGGCCGCTCCCTTTTCAAGGTGACCGCACAGCGAATGTTTTTCGCCGTCCACGGTATTGTAAACCGTGGCGCTGACGCTTCCTTTCAGCGTCAACTTCAGGTGCTTCGGCAAAGAGTCATCGGGAGCGGTTTCAACAGCCGGGGCCAAAAAGAGCCATTTGCCGGTCGCATCCTGCCGCAGTTGACTGATATAATCCCGACAAGCCCGTCCGTCCACTGTTTGCAATGTACAAAACCGTTCGGAAGTGAGTGCAAAAAGCAACTTTTCACGGTCAAAATCCATACAGACCGCTTGTTGTGCAAGCCGATTCCCCCGTTCGGAAAGCAATGCATTTTCGTGTGTTGGGATTCTTCCCAAAAAGATAAGCTTTCCGCCTTGGCTTACAAAGTTTTCGAATATTTTATAGGGACCGCTGCGTAAGGTTGTGCAATCGGGAACGATGACGGTTCGGTAGGTCATTTCCCCTACCGACAATCCGTTCTCGGTGCAAATATTTTCATTTCCCAAAATGGATTCATTCAGAAAATCAAAATCAATTAAATCTTTCAGCAGCCAATCGGTCAATTGACCGAAACGCTGTTGCAAAGCTTCGCCCGTTCTACCGGAAGCATCGTTGGGACCGGCGTACATCCAATAGCTTTCAATCGGATGAATAACACCGACAGATACCACGGGTTTTCCGCGGGTCAATGCGGTATTTAATCGGGCAAAATGATCTTCCAGATAGCGGTACTGCGAAAACCACGGTGATTGCGCCCCGATGGAGGCCGGATAATCGCGCTTGGCTTCGCCTGCCATGGAAGCCCATGTCAGATGAGGAACCCGTTGTGTTACACCGAGTGCCGCCAGCCAATCGCCCTGAAATTTGTGGCCGCGAAAATCAAAATCCCAATGTGTTACACCGTACAGTTCCGACATCATTCCTTCTTTACCGAACTGATGCACAACCGATTGGGCTTGTTTGGCGGTATTAAAAAGGATGTAATTGCACAAAACGTCAATGCCGGGCAGTGAAAAATCGGGATAACACCGCATCACGTCACCGGCGGCGGCCGTTTGATCGGGCAATCTGTCTTCGGATATCATATGACCGGTAAATACCAATCCGTTTTGATTACACCAATCGGCGCATTTGTGAACAAACACGTGAGCAAAACGCGTAGCCTTATAATTGTGATAATCGTAACGAACCTTTGCACCGTTCGGGCGGTCAAAATCCCAAAAAATTTCTGGAATGCGTTCTACGATATCGTATCCGCAGGTCTGTTGAAAGCCGATCGGGAAATCGGGCGTCCAAGCAATTTGTACCGACTCATCCCCCAAAGCCTGCACGAAACGCCGTGAAAACGCCGGACGGGGTTCATCTGTAAAAAGAGCCGGCACGCTGTTGCCGAAACGGTCACCGATCGCTTTTTTATAAGCGTCGTGCGTCGTATGGATAAAGGCCGAAACAGCCTGTGGATTCAAATTATCCGAATAGGTTTGATTATTATACCACGGATCATTTTGAGCGCATATTACAAAAGCATGATAAATTCTTTCCCCTGCAGAGGGTATTGCGTTTCGCGAAACAGTACGATAATCGGTCAAAAGTCCGTTTTGGTTTAATGAAACGGCGTATGAGCACAGATAATACGGTTTTCCTTCCTGCACTGCGGTGTCAAACGGAAGATCGTCCGAGCGGTCATTTAGCGTCATCAGCAAACTGCGCTCCCGAAACTCCGGATGTACGGTTACAAGTCCCCCGGCAGCACCCGACGGCCAGCGGTCTTCATCGTAAAGCCAAGCGCGCAAACCGTTGCGTTCGGCTTCATCGACCGCAAAGCGAACCAAATCGAAGAACTCTTCCTGCAGATAGGGGGTTGCCATACCCGTGCGGGAGTGAATGTGAAATCCGCCAAAGCCCATTTGCTTGAAACAGGAAATCTGTTCTTGTATCAGCTCACGGTTCATTTGGCAGTTCCACGCCCAAAAGGGCGCACCGCGATAGTGCACGGTCGGATCACAAAACAGTTCTTCGTTTAGTTTTCGGGAGTTTTTATCCGGATATAACATACTTTTTTCCTCTGTGTAAGCTTGCAGAATTAACCGACCAAGCCGGAACGCTCGATACTTTCAACAAAGAAACGCTGTGTGATCATATAAAACACAAGCAACGGTGCCATAACCAAAAATACACCGGCGTTTCTTAATAAGGCAATAACCTGCATATCTTCCAAATTAAATCTGGAAAGCTGAACTGCTATTTCACCGCCGACCAAGCCTTTGTTTCCGCCCAAGTAAGAATTATATAATTCGAACGCCTGCGGCAGCATACGTGTTTGACGCATAAACAATCCGGAATAAAAGGTATCGTTCCATCCCCAAACCAATGCAAACAGCACGATGGTAGCAATTACGGTAATAGCACCCGGCAACATAATACTTAAAAAAGTACGTAAGGGGCCTGCACCGTCTACCATAGCAGCTTCTTCGGTTTCCTTGGGCATTCCGCGGAAGGATTGGCGGAAAATGAAGATAAACAAACCGTTTTTTATACTGAATCCGGTGGCCGAAAGAATGAAAAACGGCCAAAAGCTATCCAATAAATTCGGAGATTTGCCGGATATTGCTTTGAAAATGCCGAAAATATCGAAATTTTTGAAATAAAGGTATAACTGCGTCATAATCTGCTGCGGCGGAATTAAAATCGTTAAAATGACCACTGCAAACAGTATGCTTTTGCCCTTAAACTCAAAGCGGGCAAAACCGTAACCGACCAGCATACAGGAAACCGTTTGTAACAAAACCGACGGCAATACCACCAACAACGTGTTACGCAATGCCTCAGAGTAATGCATATTATCAAAAGCAAACGTCAAGTTATCTGCGGTAAAATGACGCGGGATCCACAAAACCGTGTTGTCGTAAACATCCTGCTGTTGCATAAATGCTTTGGACACCATCGTAATGACCGGATAAAGAATGATAAAGCAAAAGCCGATTAAGAAAACAGCCTTGATCAATCCCCCGAGTACACGTTTTCCCTTTTTTTCAATTTTATTTCGGTTCATTCGCTTTGACAACGGCGAACGGGCACCTTGTAAAGTATTCAAAACAACACCTCCGTTACTGCAAATAGGGACAATATATCAGGTGTAATAGAAAATTCGTTTAGACATGATACCGGCCACAATACCCATAAAGACTGCCAAAACAAGCAGATAAATCCAACACATCGCATTGGACATGCCGAAATTCATTTCGGTAAATGCCATGGAATACACGTATTGCATAACGGTATTGCCGACCGAAGTAAACGTATCAATGATAGAATAAATAATGTTGACCAACAAAAGCGGAGTCATCATCGGGAAGGTGATTTTCCAGAACACTTCCCAACCGGTTCCGCCTTCAACGTAGGATGCTTCATACAAAGACGGTGAAATGGAATTTAATCCCGCCAAAAAGATGAAGATCTGAATACCGGAGTTGCTGATGATTTCGTAAATACGGTTGATCGGTCCGATAATAATCGCAATGAAATTATCCGGCACGCCCATTTCAATCAGATATTGCTCCATATTCACACTTTGCAGTATGGAAAGATTACCGCCGCTACTGATGGCCGCATCTAACGTAGAGGTTGTGCTTTGACCGAAGTTGCTTTGCATTTGCAAAAATAAACCGGAAGAAAGGATAATGGGCAAGAAGAATATGCCCTTTACCCATACAGAGCCGGGAAATTTTTGTTTCAGCAATACCGAAACGAAAAAGCTGAACACAATAATGACCGGAACATTATAAACCAAATCACCAATGCTTGAAAGCAGATCCTGCGGATACTGCTCATCATAGGTCAAGGCATCTTTGAAATTCTTTAAACCAACAAACGACAGCTCATATCCACCGGTGCCGCTGATATGCACGTCGGAAAAAGCAAAAATAACCGATTGCACCAACGGAACGGCAAAGATGAAAACCAAACCGAGTAACCACGGCGAAATAAAGGCATATCCGTATAATTGTCGCCGTTTTTGTAAAGTCAACGGTTTTCGGGTTTGTGTTTTTACACTCATTTCAGGACTCCTTTACCGAAACGTACTGACCGCCCGGAACAGTAACCGTTCCGACCGTTTTATCGTCTTGACTGTAATTTACGTAAATAGAAATACCGTTATCGTAGGTAGTACGGAAAACGTCTTCGGCCACCTTTCTGTGCCGAATGATATGTGCCGATGCTACCGGGCTTAATGCTTCTTCCAACATTTTTTGCTCGGTCGAAATCGGCTGCAGCCAATCCTTATAACAGGATGAATAGTTATCCGACATATCG
>JAKSQF010000127.1 GCA_024404235.1 Clostridia bacterium
CAAATAATCATTCCACTGCCGATGCTGAACATACTTACAAAAATGAACGTTCGAAACGCAGTGGAGGCCGACTCAAAAAAAGGCATCGGTTTCAGCCCGATTTGCTTCAAAAGCAGGTTTAAATACCCGCTTTCCGAAGCAGTAACCGTTTGCCACAGCAAACCGTTTACCACCGTAGGAATTACAACGGGGGCATAACACAGCACCCGGAAAATGCCGATTCCCTTGATTTCCTGATTCAACAGAAGGGCTAACCCAAAGCTTAAAATCATATTAAGCGGAATAAAAATCAAGGTGTAACCCAGCGTAATCTTCAATGACGCAAAAACTTCTGCCCTGTGGGTGGTAAAGATTGCTTTATAGTTTTCCAGACCGATGAAGGTCTTATTGCCCAAAATACCGATTTTGTGAAAACTGTTCCAAAGCGATGATGCCATCGGTGTAACGGTAAACAGAATCAACCCGAGAATTACCGGCAGAATAAACAGCGTTCCGAGGTAGTCTTTTTTCAGTCGATTCTTCAAATTCGGCTTAGCCATAGCTTTTGCTCCTAAAAAGATTCTTAATAAACAGTTTTATAAGATGATACGTTACTTTGGAAGGATGAAATTGCCTTTTTCAGTTTTGAATAAGACTTATCACTTCCGCCGAAATAAGGTGTACCGGCATAGTTGCCCGAAATCATCACCTGCGCCATCACATTAGCCGTGTTGGTCAAAATAACCGAGGCATCCTCAGCATTGAAATCGTTGAAAACCGACAGTGAAAAATCTTTTTCCGGTGCGGAAATGAAGGCGTCGAAAAACGCGCCCGAATCGGCCGCAGGCACGCCAGGAGTCGTCATTTGCCAGACTTTTTAAGGCCGGCACAATCGAACCTGTTTCGCAACCGATCTTTTGACCCTGCTCGGAAACGATGAATCGCAGAAAATCAAATGCATAATCGGCATTGGTTTTGCCTCCCTCATTCTTATTGGAGGGGCTTACCCGCTCGGCCGCTACGCTGGTGATAGCATAACCACTGCATCCGATTCCGACAGCATTGGTCGGCAACGGCAGGAAGTCAATATCGTATTTTTCCGTAGTTGGCAGGGTCGGAAGCTTGGGGCGAACACCGATGAGCATGGCCGCACTCAGATTTGTAAACGAGCATGCAGCGGCCTTGGAGAGCTCGGCAAAATATCCTTTGCTGATGAGTCCAAACATCTGACCGTAAGCGTTCATATTCTTTTCGGAATCAAATTTGATTTTTCCATTCTCGACCAAATTACCGCCGAAATGTTCAAAAAACGACATATACGAGGCATTAAAAGCCATGTTGGCATCGACCGGAACCGAACGTTCGCGTATACCGGCAGCGGGGTTTAAATCCTTATCCATTGCCGAACGCAATTTTTCGCAAACACTCAAGAACTTTTCATAATTCCAGCCGTTCTTTAAATCAGCAATTTCCTGATCGCTGAAACCGGCGGCACGGAACATATATTTATTGATATAAAGAACGCACTTGTTATAATCGCGCGGCATAAAATAAATGCCGTTGTCTTTAGAATTCTTATGAGTAATATTAACTACTTCAGGATAAAAATCATTGAGATCAATCGACGAATCTGCCGCAATTTTAGACTTTAAATCGATAAAGACGCCGGCATCGGACCAAGCAACGTGCTGTTCCCCGGTCGTCCACATAATGTCCGGCATTAAATCGACACTTTGCACATTGGTCATCATAGCCTGCGAATAATTCCCGGTGAAATTCGTGATATTGATATTGACAGCCGGGTTTTCCGCTTCGTATGCCGCCTTCCACTTTTGCATCAGCGCACCTTCGGCAACATCCTCACCGCTGATCATCACCGTCAAATCGATCTTTCCGTCGGTCGATTTGGTCGAGCCGCCACAACCTACAAGGCCGGCGCAAACAACCACACACAGCATCAGCGAAACAAACCTTAATGCAATTTTTTTCATTTTTCAAATCTCCTTTTACCGAATGGTAATTTTTTGAACTGTAAACGGAACTGAAACGGTGACTGTTCCACCCGAAACAGTATATTTTGATGCATCGAGCAACTGATCACCGATATACACTTTGGGTTGCTTTACGGTCGTCTTCATACAAACCTCAACGCACAATCCGGCAGTATTACCGCGAACGCTTTCCAGCAAAACGTAATCGCTGCCGATCTCGAGATCATATTTCACACCGCAGAACATCAAATTTTCCATACGCCAAAAGGTCAATGCCTTTGGCAGTGACGGATTGACGGTCAGCACACCGGCCTTTGAACTGTTTAATCCAAAAAATCCGAACGGTACCGTTGCATAGAGGATTGCATTTTCCAAAAACTCGGTATCCAGTCCCAGCGCACCTGCCGTACCACCGCCTTGTAACGCAAGACCCTTTTGCTGATAATACGCACGGTAGAATTGGCTGCTTCCGAAATTCTTTGCCGAATAATCGTAAACCTCCAAATACCACTTTTGAATATCGGTCAAACGCTTAAATGCGTCATCCGTGCCGGTCACTTTTAAGCGCATCATAATGTCGTAGAATGAAGTAAAAGCAATGGCGCCGCCGTCCTGCACAGAAGACCCGTACGGGAAAGAGGCTTCATTTGCATGACCGGTAGTATACTGAATCGAATTTTTAACCGTGGTCGTGCGGGGCGCAAAGCGGAATTTATAAATATCCTTTCCGGTAGAATCATCGCCTTCTACCGTACGTTTTCCACTCAACCATTCAACAATGGATTTTGCCTGTTTCTCGGTTGCCAGCCCCGACCAAACTGCCATATCGTTAAAAACGGTCGAACCGTAGTCCACCACATCGCCACGCATATTAAAGCCTTCGATAAATCGACCCTTCTTTTCGTCAAAAAAGCCGGTTTTATTTTGAAGGTCAACATTTTGTGTGGTGGCATTCTTAACTTTGCCACCAAGCTCGTACAACTGTTCTGCCGTAAAATCACATTGCCGTGTTCCGCCGCTGAAAAGCTTGATTGTTTCCTTCGGCATTGTAACACCGACCTGTGCCGCAGCGTTTAACAAGTCTGCCATATCCTGCAAAATGCGATAATAAAGAATTTGTGCGTAAAGAGATTTCGGTGAAAGAGACAAAACGTCCCAATAACTGCTGGCAATAGTATGCGGAATACCATCGTCAATTACGCCACCGTCATGTCCGACAAAGTTTGACAAATCACACAGTCCGCTTTCGCCATCCAGATTATAAATCATAAATGCCGTAATTTTCGCACAGTTACCGATCACCTTTTGCAGCAACTCGGTATCACCGGTAAATTCATAATACATCTTTGCCGCTTCCAAATAACAATAACCGTTATCAATCTGTCTGGAATCATAGTTTCCGCGGACAAAATTCAGATTGATATCGCCGTCTAACTGTCGGCCCGACTTTGCTTTAACCGTAATCGTCAAATCGGTTATAACTCGATCGGTCCCCCAATTTGCATCGCGATACATTGCCAAATAGAAGTGACGGTTTATCACCCTTGCAAGGGGGTTGGAAAGGACGGAATAATCTTTGGCATTCACCGTATGCGGTACAGATTCATCCGCATTTTTCCAAGTGACGTAAACGCCCTCTACGGCATCACTTTGCAGCGCCCAACGGAAATCAAATTCCAAGAAAGGAGATTCTTCCGTATAGATTTTACCCTTCTCCGGATTTTTGACAAAAGAAACTTCGTGCGCACCCGAAAGCGCCGCCGTAAGTAAGCCGTTATCTACACTGCTTTTGACTCTGCCGTCAGTAGAAACCGACCATCCTTCATAATTATTATAGGAATTAAATTCCCAGTCGTAATCGCCACTTCCGTCGTAGTTTGGAAACGGCCACCCCATACCGAAGGTATTGGCATCCCCCTGCGAATCGGAAGTATCCAAATGCTCGGCTTTCGTCCAAGCATAGCCGTAATCATCGACCGTTTCGGTATACAGCCAGTTTTTCATAAGCGCAAAACTATCCTGCCGAAAATCTGACGACGTACTGTCAAACCACAATAGACTGAGGGCATCCCACGCCTTCCACGCAGAACCCTCCGTCCCCAACTGCATATCGTTGATGGCTGTTTTTTCATTTCGCCGTGAATGACGGTCGAAATAATCGTTCAAAAACCGGTCAAGGTCCGGTGAGGAACTGTAAAAATAAAGCCCGGTTTCCTTTTGCTTCTGATAACGGTAATCACCCGTTATCTTCTTGCTGCAACCTACCAGATTAAAAGAAAGACTTAAAACAAGACCTATTGCACACAAGCGCATCAACCACTGTTTTTTCATTTGCAGCGCCTCCTTTTCAGTATAAGCGCAACACCCATAACAATGCACAAAACCGCCAATCCGCTTCCGACTGTGATTTTTACCGCTCGTGCAATCTGTACCTTGCGGGCCGTAGGTTGTTTATAAGTACGATTCAAAATAAACTGCATCGTTTTTTGCGTATATCCGTCCGGCGCAGTAACAGTTACGTATACATAGTGGTAGCCCTCGCCGATTTCTTTAAACTGCGGTTCGATTTGAACGGTCGCATCCGAATTTTGCGGAATAACCAAGAGATTATCCAACGAGAACGTACTGCTTTCAACATCTACGATATTGTAATCGTTTTTCAATTCAATACCATTGTAAAAAGCAGAAAAATCAGCATTATTCGGCCGATCGGTACCGGCCTTTTCAGAAAAGATGCGCTGCTTTACGTCGTACGTGAAGGTTTGGGTCTGTTTCAAGCGTGTCCCATTCGGAAAAATCAAGCCGCTGTAGAGGGTGATTACAAAAGGTTGGTTCAAATCTTCGATTCTTACCGCATCAATAGCACCGTTAAAATCGATATTCATCTTTGCGTTGTCGCCCAACTCACCAACCATTATCATACAAGCAAGCTGGCTGGACTTTTGCCATTCGCGGACTTTTTTTCCGTTAATCTCAATGCAGTCGTTCATGCTGTCGATAACGCCGATTTCCTTCAAATAATCTGCCACAGCGGGAGACATATTCGGGTTATCCCAATGGCTCATGGTTTTCAGCACGTCAGCCGAACATGCTACATGCTTATAGTTCACATCGGTAATAGCCCCGTCAAAATAAAGCGGAAAGGAAACATTGTCATAATCGCTGTATTTATACGGAGCACCAATACTTACACATTTCAACTGTTCGGGTTCGACACTTTCCGAAAAGCAATGAATTGACCCGGCAAAGAAGAGCGTTGAAAAGCAAAGAAAACATATTGTGATTTTTCGCAAGCGTTCCATTCTTACACCTACTCAAAAAATAACGATTTTTATAACACGCCTTTAATAATTCACACATCGAAAGAAAGCGCTTTTTCAATCTTTTATACAAGCGTTTTAAAGAAAACGGCACAAATAATATTCAAATCAAACATATTATATCATTTTGCGCCTTGTTTTTCTTGCTATTTTTCTAAAATTAGTTGCTATTTTTTGAAAAATAATTGATTTTTTCGCACAAAAATTATATAATATTATTGCTTAAAATTTCAGTTCGATTTTCGTTTTTGGGGCGTCTTCAACAA
>JAKSQF010000128.1 GCA_024404235.1 Clostridia bacterium
GATCCTTTTGCCTGAGAAAATTCTCAGGATTCGATCCGCGAAAAGCATAAATGCTTTGCTTGATGTCTCCGACGACAAATAAATGCTTTTCTGCGTTTGACAGAATCTTGAACAGCATATCCTGAAGGTTGTTGACGTCCTGATATTCATCAACAAGCACCTCGTCGTAGCGGTCAAAAAATGAGGAAGCAGCCTCGGTCAAACGATAGGAATCATCAGTCGGCTCGCACAGCATACTAAATGCCATTTGCTCGGTATCGTAGAAGGTGAATACGTTTTCTTCACGCTGAATATTTAATGCAGTTGCGGAAAATTCAAGCACAAAGTCGATCAACTGATCCACCGGACCTGACAAAAAAGAAATTTGATCGGCTATTTCTTCGGCGGATAGTTCGAACAACTCAAGCAACTTTTTCTTTTCATCCTTTAGTGCGTCCGACGGAGCTTTGAAAACCGAATAGCATTCTTCGGTGCAGCCCTTAAAGCCAGGCAGTCTGAAAGAAGGCATTAAACTGATGGCATCCCGAACGGCATCCCAATCCTTTGCCTTCACAACCTCTAAAAGCGCAAAAATTGCCGATGCAATTGACTGAAGCACCTTGTTGTAGCGTTCGCCGTTTTCCACGGTTTCAATCCGATCCAGCGACCGAATGACCATATTCTGCAGGTCAACAAGTCGCTGTTCAACCGATTTTAAGATACTTTGACACCACGGGTGATTTTGGTCGAAAGGCAATTTGTAGTCGGCACGAAGACGCTCGAGAAATTGTGTCGGGAAAGGCATCTGCTTACTATGCTTGAATAAATCCAGCACGGTATTCTTCAAGTTGTCAAACCCGTATTCGGAGTCGACGATATCCAAAAGATTCCTAAAATCGGGATGATTCTCGTCGAGCTTTCGCGCTAAAATGCTGTCGAACACCGAAGCGTAAATCGACAACAGTTCTGCGTCGGTCACGATTTTAAAGGACGGACTGACGTTCGCCAATTCAAAATTTTCTCGCACAAGATCAATACAGAAAGAATCGATGGTACAGATTTTTGCGGCCGAAATCAAGTGCTTTTGTTTTAAAAGATAGACGTTATCCGGCGCACTTCTGCATTCCTCGTCCAACCGTTTTTCGATACGGGCACGCATTTCGGCGGCCGCGGCGTTTGTAAAGGTAACGATCAGCAGGCGATCAGCCGAAACGGGGTGCTCTACATCACAAATCAACTTTATGACTCGTTCCGACAGAACAGCCGTTTTTCCGGAACCGGCCGCCGCACTGACGATAATGTTCCCTTTGGCATCAATGGCTTCACGCTGTTCTTCAGTCCATTTCGGGCTTTCACTCATGATCGGAACCTCCTTTTCGCATTTCTTCAATGACCTGATCGTTTTTAAGATCTTCCGCTTTGCGGTGCGGCTTATCCTCTATGCCACATATAGCCGAATAATCACAGTAATCGCATACACTCTTGCCCGAAGCGACCCCGTCAAGCGGATCGGCGGCAATCTTACCCGAGCAAATCTCGTTTCCCATTTCACGAACCATTTTTTCCACGTGGTCAAATACGACGTCAAAATCGGCTTCTCCGATAAAGTGCGGGGCCGCTTTATCTTTTAGGCGACTGCCGTCAGGCATCATATCGTGTTTCGGAACAAATTGACCGGCATTGTTCTTTTCCATTGCACGCACAATATTCTCATCGTCGACCATAATGCCGTCCATGGCAAGACTTTTATCCTTTTTGCGGCGTGCAGGCATATAAAATATTCCGGCGCTTTGACGGTCAGCAAAATCGCCGTGACGGGTAATCGTATACATATAAAGCAACATTTGCATATTTAGACCTACAAGCACGTCCGGGAGTTTTAGCGCCTTTTTGCCGGTTTTATAGTCCACAATGCGAATGTAACCGTTCCAACTGTCGACACGGTCGACCGAGCCGGTAAGCAAAACCTCTCCGTCATCATAGGGAACGCGGATATGCGGTAAATCATTCTGACCGAATTTCAGTTCAAAGGCGCACGGCTTAAAGTCGGATTGTGCAAATTCGTCACGTAGCTGCATAATCACTTCGACCGAGCAACGCTCGATATTCTCAAGCATCAGGCGGATATGCGGCGTTTCGAAACCGGAAAAACCGGAGATTTTAGACGTGAATTCAACAACGTACCGATGCACAGATTCTGCGATCACCTCATCTGTCAACTGTCCAAAATGCTCACGATTGTCTTCAAAAATCCGCTGGAGGATGTAATGGATCAACGTTCCGCGCTGCATCTGGTCAAGACTTACCGACTGTATTCGCCTTGCACGAAGACCGTATTTACAGAAATATTTAAAACGACAGCTGTAGAAATCGTCCAAAGAAGTTGCCGAAGCATAAATACGGTTGCCGAAGAGATCGCGAGCAGTCGCTTCCCGAATGGAGGAAATCGTCTGCTGACAGTCTGTTTGAATGCGGTCGATCCGCTTCTTGTGTTCCCCCTGCGAAAACGCCGACAACATAGCGTTATATATTTCCGGTTCGGTTTGCGAGCGAATACAGGCATCGGAAAAAGCGGCATCGACCGTTTCCGGCAAGTGAACAACATCCATTTCTTTGGCCGGTTCCTCGGTGATAACACAATCAATAGCCTGCCTGATTCTGTCGACAAAGGGCGACGGTTCACATTCCTCTTGTTTGGAATTTCGGCCGGTGTAGGTAAGATATAACCGATCGGTTGCACAGCACAGATTACTGTAAATCAGATTGTCCTCATCAATCGCATCGGTAACAGAACAATCGGCAACCTGAATGCCGAGATCAATCATATCGGATCGGTCGTTGATTCCGAATAGACCGATCGCAGTTTTCGTCCGCGGGAAAACACCCTGATTGCATCCCAAAATAAAGGCAATTTTCGGTCGCGCGGGACGAATTCGGTCGGCCGCACCGAAAGACACTTCATCTAAGGTTTGCGGCGCAACGCCGACCGTCGTCAGTGTGGCGGCGGTCAAGAATGCACGACGGTATTCTTCATGGTCGATGTTTGCTTCGCCAAAGCAATCGGCAAGATCGTCTAATATACCGATAAATTGATCATAAGACTGACGCAAAGCCTCCCCGCGAGCCGGATCACCGCTTTCGGCAAATTTCTGACGCAATTCCACAAAAGCGTGTTGCGCTTTTACTTCTTGGAACAACTGCATAATTGCCGTTCCTTGCTCTTGAGCGTTACCCTTGAAAGCTTCGGCAAATCGCATGAGCGGTAAAATTGCACGAGCGCGCAATTGATTGATTCTTTTCAGTTTTTCGTCAAAGTTCTCGGCTGTTTCATTGGTATTAAATCCGGCAGGGCTCATATCCCAATCACTCAGCCAGATTTTTCCGTTGATATTCCAAAGTCGGCAGTAGTTTTCAAGCATTGAAAGTTCTTCAACCGAAAGAACGCCGACGCCGGATTTGTGAAACCATAAAATTGATTCGGTAGAAAAAGTACGTACAGCATCAAATGCAGATAAAACCGCTACAACAGGCGGAAAATCCGTCAGCGGCATACGGCGGTCGATGTAACAGCTAACTTCATTTTTGGCGCAGGCGGTCGCAACGGCCTCTTCATAGGTGGAAACGTCACGCGCAATCAAAACAAAATCCCGATAGCGGTAGCCGTGTTCGCGAACCAATCTGCGAATTGTACGCGCCGCAAATTCCGCTTCGTCATATATCGTTTCTGCAGCGCACACCGTAACGGTTTGATCGTTCGGCTTGTCGTCAATCGGCAAGCCGGACAAGATTTTTTCAATGGCACGCAGGCTGTCGGAAATCCTTGTGTTGAGTGCTGTTAAATGTGTAGATTCAACCGGAATGTGATGGGCTTCGGCAATTTTTTGCAGACGCTCGGCAGTCTGACGGGTATTTTCAAAAATATCATATCGGCGGAAATTTTCGGAATCTAACGTCAGTGCAATATAAACCTTGTCGGCCTGTGTAATGATGCGTTCCATGATACGGTATTGCTGACCGGAAAAACCCTTAAATGCGTCGATATAGACTGTTTTATGTTCAAAATACCTGCACTCGGACAAACGGTCATAGAGCTTTGTAAGGCGGTCGGTAGGATCAATATAATATTGATCGACCAAAGCGTTATAATAATCATAGATCAAGGCAATTTCCGACAGTTTTTCAGCCAAACGACCCTGACTGGCAGACTGCGCCGCAAGGCGTAACTGCTCCGGTGTGATCAACTCGGTTTTAAATTCCTCGATGCTTTCAAGCACCGTTTCACAAAATCCGGGCGAACGAACCTGTCGTTGCCAGACCTTTAAATCGGGTGCACAATGCTGCAATGCACGGTTCATCAGAATAATTTTACCGACCTCGGTCAGATTTTTGATGCAGCCGCCACCTAACTCATGGTCGATCTCATCACAAAGTCTTGTAAAACTGAGCACCTGAACCCTTGATGCATCCTTATCACCGAATTGCTGTAAAACGGATTTTTCGGTGTCAAACGAAAATTGCTCCGGCACCAAAAAAATTGCCTCTTCCCCATTTTCAAGCGACTTTTTTAAAAGCTCCGTTAATTTATAAGATTTTCCGCTGGCAGATCTGCCATAGATAAAATGTAGCAAGGTTTAACACTTCCTATTCGATATTGATACCATTATACACCACCATGTGTCCCAAATAAAGGACAAAGTGATAAAAAGAAAAAAAGCACGGCAAAGCCGTGCTGAAAAATTCAAAATTATTTCTTACCGTAAATCGCCAAAACGTTGACGATCAAAGCCAAAACAAAGAAAAGAATGGCAATGTACTTTGTAAAGCGGGCAAGTTTTGCATCCATCGTGCGTGCCTTTGTTTTAGAAAGGAACGTATCGGCACCGCCGGAAATTGCACCGTTAATGCCGGAACGGTGACCCTGCTGTAACAAAATCACGGCAATGATGAAAAGCGAAACTAAAATGACCGCAATACCCAAAACATATTGATACCAAAACATAATGTAACCTCCGATTTATTTAAGACAAAAAGTCTGCAAATTCATAAGCTAAATAATAATAGCATACTTTTCCTTATTTTGCAACAGTTTTTTTCAAAAATATTCAATTATTTTTTACAACCGCAGCCGCCGAAAAGTTTATCAATGTCCAATCGGTGGTCCTCATCCGGCAAAACGAAGCCCAAGGATTTCAGCAAACGCTCCGGCGCAGTATCGGCGTAACGAGCATCCATAGCCGACCGCTCGGCCGCAACGTGCAATGCCGAACGCAGTATTCCGTCCGCCAAAAGAGCGTCGTCCAGCGGATTTAAGGCACGGATCAGTATTCCTTTTTCAGTTAAATCAAACAGGCAGTAGCCGAGCGTTTCATTTCCGTCGCTAGCTCTCACACCCGAAGCATTTCCGTTCCACGTTAAATCTTCCGCTTGAAACAGCGACTTTAATAATTCAAGATCCTTGATCGGCAAAACCGAAATCATACGTCAGCCCCATTTCTTTTACTTTCGGAAATCGCGTTCAGTCGGGTCATTTCACGCTCG
>JAKSQF010000129.1 GCA_024404235.1 Clostridia bacterium
GAAAACACCTTCTATGCAACCGAAAAAATCTGCTCACTTGCCGCCCAAAAGGGATTGATTACCTATCCGCAGGCTGAATTGGATGAAGCGGTAGAAGACCTGCTGTTGGTCGAATTCCACGACGTTCTGCCCGGTACGTCGGTGCGTTCGGGTGAAGAAAACGCCCTGAACGTCATTGGTCACGGCATGAAGATTTTAATTGACCTGCGTTCGCACGCATTGTATGCGCTTTCGCGCGAAATGCAACCTGCAAGGGAGGGGACTTACCCGATTTTGGTGTTTAATCCGCACCCCTATGCGTGGGAAACCGAGGTAACCTGCGAACTGTCGCTGGCGGATCAAAACTGGGATGAAGAAAACGTTTCTCATTTGGACGTTGTCGACGAAAACGGCAAAAAACTGCCGATGCAGATCGTGAAAGAGGAAAGTAATTTAACGCTGGATTGGCGCAAAAAGGTCGCTTTCCGTGCCAAATTAAACCCGCTTTCGGTGGATCGCTTTGACGTGGAGGTCACCTTCGGCCCGAAGCAGGAAATTGAGAAAACAAATGCACTGAGTTATCAGGACGACCGCAAAACCGTTGAAATCGACGAAAAAACAGGCCTGCTGACCCGTTACTGCGTCGACGGTGTTTCTTATCTTAACGGTCCGGTTTTGCCGATGCTGTTTGAAGATAACGCCGACCCGTGGGCGATGGGAGATTTTCAGCTGGAACGCCTCGGAACCGATCCGCAGCCGTTCACGCTCTGCCAAAATCCAAACGGCGTTTTCCGCGGTATGAGGCCGGTTCAGGTGATTGAGGACGGCGAAATCTACCGTGCGGTGGAAGCGTTCTTTGAAAAGGGCAATAACCTTATTCGCTTGGAATACCGCATTTATAAAAACGATCCGGCGGTCGATATTTTGGCCGACGTGTTCTTTAATGATTCTGACCGTATGCTGAAATTGGCCGTACCCCTTGCGCAAACCGGTACGCTTGTCGGCGGAACGGCGTTCGGTACGCAGGAACTTTATATGGACGGCAGGGAATGTGTTTCTCAGCGGTTTGTGGCAATGAAAAACGGCAACGGCGGCTTGGCGGTGCTGAATAACTGTCAGTACGGCTCTGCCTTTGAAAACGGCACGCTGTATCTGTCACTGCTGCGTGGCGCCGGATACTGCGCTCACCCGATTGCGGAACGTCCGTTGCTGCAACCGGACCGCTTTACCAAGCGAATCGACCAAGGCTGGCTGCAATATTCGTTCCGCCTTGTTCCTGCGAACGAAAACGAATGGTGCCGGCTGGCAAATGAGTTTAATCAGCCGCCCTATGCACTTAACGTTTTTCCGGATGCAACGGCCAAACCCACGCCGTTTACGGTTGAAATCGGTAATAAAAATATTACGCTTGAAGCCTTCAAAAAGTGCGAATCGTCCGACGGTTTTGTTTTGCGACTGTATAACGCAAGCGAAACGGAAGCCGAAACCGCCGTTACAGTCGGTACGGCGTCTGCCGATTTCCGCTTTGGTCGTTACGAGGTAAAAACCCTGTTGTATCACGCCCAAACGCTGACCGAATGCGATGAAATGATGATATAACGGGAGTAGTTTATGCGCAAGAAAACTATTATTGGCCTTTGTGTGGCGGTTATCTTGGTTTTATTGATCGCAACCCAAGGCATCACCTTTGGCGTAGCAGGTAAGTTTTATTTTACCACAAAGTATTATAAAACCGCCAAGCAGGCTTTTGAACATGAAAATGATACGGCAAACTTTGAAATTAAAGAATCGGTGGATGTTCTGCAAATTGATTCCGATAACGGATTGTATTTTGCGGTAACAAAGGATAAAAAGTTACTTGTTGCACCGATGCTTTCTAAAAACGGAAAATTCGCCTGTATGGGGGATCATTGTTTGTATGACGCCGAACACGACGATTGCACAAAAAACGGCAAATTGGTTATGAACAAGCAGTATTTGTATCATCATATCAAGGCGGACGGAACGTATCAATGGGCAATCGTTTATGATGCGGAAAATTTGCCGCAGAATTGCCGCTATCAAGAATATACCCCGAACGGCTATAGAAAGTTTTTTGTGATTTATTAAAGGCGAAAATGAGATAATAAAAAGAAAAACGCTCTTCCAATCGGAAGAGCGTTTTTGATACTGTTCTGAAACGATTAACGTTTGCTGAACTGCGGTGCACGACGTGCGCCTTTGAGACCGTATTTCTTTCTTTCCTTCATACGCGGATCGCGGGTGAGGAAGCCGGCCTTCTTCAGTTCGGGACGAAGCTCGGCGTCAGCCTGCAGCAAAGCGCGGGCAACACCGTGGCGGATAGCACCGGCCTGGCCGGTAACACCGCCGCCTTCAACGCGGCAAACGATGTCGAACTTGTCGGCATTGTCGGTCAGCGTCAACGGCTGACGAACGATAACCTTCAAGGTTTCAAGACCGAAATAATCGTCGATATCACGGTCGTTAATGGTTACTTTACCGGTGCCGTTGTAGACACGTACACGGGCGACAGAACTCTTTCTTCTGCCGGTGCCGTAGAAATAAGGCTTACCTTCAAACATTCTTTCTGTCTCCCTTCTTAAAAGTCAAGCTTTTCAGGCTTCTGTGCAACCTGAGCATAGTTTTCGCCGGCATAGATGTGCAGGCGAGTCAAAGCCTTGCGGCCAATGGTGGTGTCCGGGACCATGCCCTTAACAGCCAGTTCCATTGCCAGCTCCGGACGGGTGTTCATCAAAGTTTTGTACTGAACTTCCTTGAGTCCGCCGATGTAGCCGGTGTGACGACGATAATACTTGTTTTCCAATTTCTTGCCGGTCAATACTGCCTTATCAGCGTTGATGACAACGACGTGATCGCCGCAGTCAACGTGGGGGGTAAATTCCGGTTTGCCTTTGCCGCGAAGCAGATCGGCAACCTTGACGGCGGTACGGCCAAGCGGCTTACCGGCAGCGTCAATAATATACCACTTACGCTGAATTTCAGCAGGTTTTGCCATAAATGTAGACATTTTCAAAACCTCCAAAATTTTCTGTTTTTCTAATCAGCCTGATTATAATACCACACCCCGCAAGGGTTGTCAACACTATTTTTTTAAAAAATCAATTTAAAAAACGAAATCTCCGTTTTTCTCGTTTTTACTCTCGTTTCCTCTTGTTTGCTCACTTGCGATTTTTAAAAAAATATTTCAAAAAAGACCCACCGCAGGAGGTGGGTCGACGCTTTATAAGGAAATTCGTGAAATTTCGGTGTAATCGGCAAGGCTGAAAGCGGCGGCTGAAACGTCGTCAATTACATAAAGATAATTGCCGATGATAATACCGCGGGGTGTATAATCGCCGTCGCACACAATGGAAGCCAACTGCTTGAAACCATCGGCGGCGTCAAATACTCGGTAGCAGATATTGTCTTTATTATCAAGTCCGGCAAAGGCCACGATTTGACGCTTGGGATCCACAATGCACGCCTTGTGGTTATACAGTGCATCGGAGTATTCCATGCCGTCCAATCGGTATTTGGCGGTTTCGGTCACGTTGGCGGGATCGTGAATGTCAAACAGCGAAATCTTTACACATTCCGTGCGGCCGGTGTCCTCGTTTGCATCCATTCCGATCCCCAAAAGTAAACCGTCGCCGTAGGGGAAAAGGTAGTCGGAAAATCCCGGAATTTTAAGCTTACCCAAAATCTTCGGGTGTGTGGCATCACTTAAATCTACGCTGAACAGCGGGTCGGTCTGGCGGAAGGTGACAAAATAAGCGGCATCGCCCATAAATCGTACCGAATACACCCGCTCGCCCTTGGCCAAGTTGTCAATCTGCCCAAGCGGCTTCAAATCACCGTCCAAAACGGTCAGCTTTGCGTAAGAGTCATTCGGCGAAAATACCGAAACCATTTCATCCTCTTGAACAAAGGGATAAACGGTCGTTACAAAGCGGAAATTGCCTTTGTACTCATCCATCGAAAACTGATTGAGCAACTCTCCGTCGATTTTTCCGGTGGCGGCAAGGTCGATTTTTCCATCTGTTAACGAAAAGCGGGTCACCGTCGTCATTTCGTTTTTGGCGTCCTCAAGCGCAAAGTTTAAGTGCGTCAGCAACAGATTTTTGGTACTGCAATAGATGTTTTCACTACTGCCAAGCACCGTGGCGGCGTCCGTTTGGTTGCCCGTTTCGGTATTGAATGAGCCGACAACGGTATAAAAAGCATACTGCTTTTCGTCGGGGTAGACATAGATTTTATCGGCGCTGACGGGCTTGCTTTTATCGTTGCAACCGATCGACGGCACAAAGGTTTCCGGCTTGTTTTCGTCGATATTATTTCCGACGTTGTGGTGGGTGATAAGATACAGCGTATTGCCGATCAGTCGCGAATTGTTATAATATCCGCTTTGGGTAAACTCGGCCACCTTGGCGGGAGCGGTCGGATTGCTTACGTCAAACACGTCAGCGTGGGTTTCGTTTCCGGTTAGCGGATACGCCCGATCGTAGGTAAAACCGAAATCTTCTTCAATATCATCAATAACGTCAAAACCCGAATACAAAACCGTCAGTCGCCCGTCGGTCAGATACATCTCAAACGCATTGAAAAACTGCTCGGTTTTCGGCGCTAACTGAATTTTCCCGATTTGCTTCACAATACCGTTTTCGGCCGAAAAAATGTGAATGATCCCCTCGGCACCGATCATCGAATAGATGTACTTGCCGTCGGTTTTGATGATGTCGCCTTCGTCCACGCCGTCTACCTGCGTGTTGGTTTCGGTGTGATTGCCTGCACCGGCAGAACTGCTGTCGGCAACGCTGTTTGATGCTGTTCCGCCGGCAGCTTCGTTGAAAGTTCCGGCTTCCGGCATGATGTCTAAATCATCCGTAAGCAGGTCGGCACCTTTATATAAAACGGTATTTTTGCGGGCATCCTTTATCAGTTTGTAAACCTGACTGTAATCCTCGGCGGTGTTCAGCTCAGCCGTGACCGAAGCAATTTTTCCGGTCGTCCGAGTCGTTTTCGGTGCCTTTGTAATCGGCAGAATTGCCATACAAGCCACTAAAACGCAGGCCACCGCCGCATAACCGATGCGGTAAATATTGATGCGGTGATGTGTTTTTGGGCCTTCCGATTCGGCAAGCCGATTTTGAACCTTTTGCAAAGCGGCAGGGGAGGGTTTTAACTCGTTCATTTCCTTCTTGTAATCGTCCTTGAACATATCAATCTACTCCTTCAAGCAGACCGCGCAGTTTTTCGCGGCCACGGTGCAACCAAGATTTTACGGTAGAGGGTTTGCTGTTTAAGAGGGTGGCGATTTCCTCAACGGAATAACCTTCAAAGTAGTGCAGATGAATGACGGTGCGGTACTTTTGCGGCAGGGTCATCACGGCATCAACGGTGTCGTGTCGGGACGCATCCGCCGCTGCGGCAAGACTTTCGTCTAACGCCACGGTATGCCGCCGAAATGCACCGGTAAACAGCGTGTTTGTGCAGTTGACGGTAATGCGGATCAGTAGCGCCCGCTCGTGCTCATC
>JAKSQF010000013.1 GCA_024404235.1 Clostridia bacterium
CATCTTTTGCTTTGACAACAATATAATACTTGCTGCCGATTTTCAGATCCTTGCCGACAATGCTGACCGTAACGCCCTTATCGGTCAAAGTAACCTCGACGGGGACGGTTGTTTCAATATCGGAAAAATAAAACTCGACCCGATAACCGTTTTCGTTCGGCTTTACGTCGACGTTCCCTTCCATCACGCAGTAGGCCTGACTGTTTTGATACAGCGGAACTGCCGTGCTGGCCAGCGTATTGGTCTGGACGTATTCCAAAGCGACCATAGAAACCACTTCGGTCTTAATACGGCCGAAGTTCAGTTGAGAAGCTTCGCTGTCCTTATCCATCACCGCCGATTGGCAACTGTACCAGTAGCGCTTGGCGGCAACGTCGTAAACGGCAAAGTTTCCGGTGCGGGAATCGGCATATAAACGGAAGTTGTCGTTTTGCGCGACCTGACTGTAACTGTTCGGCAAATCGCTTGTTTCAGCCAAAGCCGGAACGCTGAACAGCCCCGACACCAGAAGAAGCACCGCAATCAGTACGGCAACTGTCTTTTTCAACATATCGACAACTCCTTTCGTTAACTCATTATAATAGCTTCGGACCACAGCGACTTGAAGAAGCTGACGACCTGCTGTAGTAATCCGACAAACAGAATGGCCAAGAAAATGATAATGGCAATTCCGATAAAGGTAAGCACGATTGACAACACGGTTTTGCCAAACGAGAATTCGTGGATGCTCATCAAACCGGCAACCATTACGACCGCCGTCCAGACATAACCCAAAATTTCAACGGTATAAAGGAATGCTGATTCTTCCAGCGTGAATACCGACGACAATACGACGAACAGCAGCTCGGCCAAGATCATCGGTACCAAGGAATAAACGACGGTGGAAATAATATCGATCAGTTTTCCCTTACCCTCTATCAGCGTACAGGCGGCCCAGTTGGCAAAAGAAGCGACCAAAACGATCAAGAACGCCTGCAACAGTGTAATAAACACATTATAATCGATCGGGCGATTGGTGTTGTAAGAGAAACCGGTTAAGAACCAC
Source organism: Clostridia bacterium (assembly GCA_024404235.1). GTDB lineage: Bacteria > Bacillota > Clostridia > Oscillospirales > Acutalibacteraceae > UBA737. Next base: position 1,046 of record JAKSQF010000013.1, read on the forward strand.
TTTGCGGTCAAGGTAAGGAACAGCGCCACCAAAATACCGAGGCACAGTACCAACGACCACCGTTTTTCCTTTTTCAACCGCTCAAACCCGTCGATCGGATGGAACATGGTAAAGAGCGGTGCGGTAAACTTTCCTTCCAAATGCGAACGTTCGTAGGCGTTTTTACGACCGAACTTGGATTTTAAGAAGCGAGACAGAAGGATAATTCCCGTTAATACCGCAACAGCCGCCAAAATCAACCAAATAAAATTCTTTTTAATGAATTCGCGGCGGGCTTCCTTAAAGGCGCGCGAGTAGGCTTCGTTTTCACGCGCAAGCTTGAAATACTTCATAGCTTCGGTGTAGTTACCTTCCTCGTCCAACGCAAGACCGATACCGTAATAAGCAATGGTGCTGTTGGAATTGTATTTTAATACCTTTTCCCAATATTCACGCGATTCGGTATACTTACCGCGGTCCAAATAATTCATGGCGGTTTTTAAGGTGGCAACGTAATCGTTTTCGGTGAAAACCGTAACGGCGCCACGTACCGAGTCCAACACGTAGACCTTGTCGTCCAGCGTTTCAACGGCCGTTGCGGACGCCATCAACCCCAAGCGCTCCCCAATGCCGCCGAAAACGGTTACAAAATAACCGTCTGCCGAGTAAACAAACACACGGCCGCGTGCCGAGTCAAGCAGATACACGTAGTTATCGCCGTCGACGTCCACGTCACAAAAAGTGGTGGAAACGGAATTTTTGATTTTGCGGTCCCATTCCAAATCACCGAATTCAGTTTCGTCCTCTAAATTAGAGCCTTTAAAGTTCAGCAAGCGGACGCTGGATTCCTTTTCGGACGATTGGGTAACGGTATACAAAAAGCCCTTTTCGGCAATATCAAAGTTTGTAATAGAGGGCGGTGACGCCGTTTTGGAATTGCGGATCTGATCTTCGGTCATAAAGCGTCGCCAAACGTAGTTCATAATGACCTGCGCCGTTTGTTCAACCTCGTTGGAAGCGAAAAATCCGCCGAACGAGCCATCACTCATAAACGTAACGGCACCGTCGTTAATACCGTCTACCACAGCGTAGGTGATGCCGTTATAATCACGGATAACCTTTTTGACACTGAACAAAATGGAATCGGCGATCATAGCCGTTTCCGGCTTGCCGAAAACACGAATACCTTTACCGGTGTTATCGCATTCAATAATGCGGCAACCGGTCGTATCGGCAATAAGGATATTTCCGTTTCCACACACGTACAGACCTTGTGCATCTTTATAATTCAAAGCCTGACCGTCAACCGTGATCTCCCCGATCTCACGCACAACTTTCATATCGCCGTCGGTGACGAGAATGCGGGAATTACCGGAATCCAGAATAAAGATCTGTCCGTTATAAACGCACATATCGGTCGGTTTATTCAAAAGCGTGGTACCCATATCCGGCCCGATATAGAATGCCAACGGCTCATACCCGACGGGAGCGGGAACCGACTCGCCATCGGCGTTATATTCATAACCGCGATACGGAACCAACGTGGCCGCACCGGCCTGAACGGATACGGCAATAACCAAAAGCATTACCAATGCCAAAGAGATCATTCGTTTGAGCATATTCCGTTCCTCCGTTCAAATGTTTTTTGAAAAGCTTTATTTTTTCTTTTTCCAAAGAATTGCAAACACAACACTTGTGATTGCAAAAACGATAACCAATGCGCCGAGCACCCACAGAATAACGGGCGGCTTGGCCGATTCGGTCTTTTCGGCGGTATCCTCCGCCTTGTACTGATTTACGGTGATGTTCATACCCGTTCTCGGACCGGTATATTTCGTACCGTAGGCCATGACCTCGGCCAGATAGTAGTTCGTGTCGTCAATTACACTGCCCTTGGTCAATTTGATTTTAATGTATGATGCTAAAATCTGTTCGAATTTATATTCGCACAAACCGAGGTTATTATCGGTAACGTCGATCACGCGCGTAAAGTTTTTGCCGTCGGTACTGACCGAAACGGTATAATTCGAAGCATTGAAAACCGACATCATCGAAGCTTCGGCGGCGTGTGCAATGCTGATACGGTTGAGGGCATAAACGTCGTCCAAGCAGATGACCAGCTCGGTCGGAGTTTCGGAGATATTTTTCCAGAAGGTGCCGTTTTTACCGTCAATCACGTTTTCGGGTAACTGTTCTTCCACGCTGCCGTCGGCAATGACCGTTGCGTGACCGGGCAGAATATTCTGCGGAACGGCACGCTCGATCGTGACCGACTGCGGACGGAAGCCGGAAACGGATTCGTCCAAGTTCGGCGAGTCCGGAATGACGGTATAGCTCTTACCCGACTGATCTTTCTTTTCATGCAGCGTTACGGTGTACTGATACGCATCGGCTTTAGCGGAAACAGAGGCAACGTCCTGCAAATTGAAGCCGTTTTTCGCAAAGAAGTCGCTATCGTAAGTACCGGCTTCCAGCGTGACCGATTTGCCGGAGTAATCGGCTTTATCATATAAAGTAACGGCCTTTACTGCCAAACTTTTTTCAAAGTATTTTTTCATAAATGCGCCGTAGGCCGAAAGCTTGTTGGACGGTTCCTGATTGAGGTACGGCCATGCGCCCCACGCCCACGGAGTAATGTTCATCTCGTACTGATCAACGTAAGCGGTCAATGTTTCGAGGTAAGATTTGTCGGTATCGGTCAGCACACGGACAAAACCGTTTGTCTTTTCGGTAGGACCGCACTCACCGACCAAAACGGGATATTCCAAAGCGGTATTCTGCAGGTACTGATCCCAATCGGCAGGCTTTGTGGGATAGGGGTGTGTGGAATACATAATGCCGTTACCGGTCGTTTCCTTCATAAAGTACTTTTCCACGTACTCCTCAACAAAGGCAGCCGTGTCACCGGGTGCACGTTCTTCCGCAACGCTTTGCGCAAAGTTTCTGAAATCCTTTTCGGTGCAGAACGAAAGGTCAAAGCTCCAGTTAATGCCCGGCAGGATACATACGTTTTTGGCGCCGGTAGAACGCACGGCGTTGAAAACAGCCGGCATTCCGCAGGAGTTGATAGTGATATCGGCTTCCTCGCCCCAATCGTTCAAGCCCTGATAGGTCAGCTTGCCGCCTTCGTAATACTGTTGCCAGGTACAGCCGGCAGGCTCGTTAAACAGTTCAAAAATGACGTTCGGATGATTTTTATAACGTGTTGCAAGGTCTTTCCACAGCTTGATGTCATCCTCATCCGGCAGATAGAAGGAATGGTTATCCAAAATAACGTAGTTCCCCTGTTCGGCAACCGTTTCGATCACACGGTCGGCCAAGGCACGGTATTTTTCCGCATTTTTGCCGAACCACAGCTTGGGCGTAACGGGATAACGCACGGCGTTACTGCCCCATTCGTCGAAGCAGATCTTCAAGCCGTCCATTACCTGCTTTTCGTTGGTATCCGACCAAGAGGTATACGGAATATTCAGTCCGATCAAACGGACGGTTTCACCGTTTGCCTTTACAAGACGGTTACCTTCGGTGTGAAGCATTGCACTTTCATCGGCGGAAACAGGAACAACCGCCACACTGCACACGGAAAGGATTAAGATGAAGGACACCAGCAGGGATAATATTCGTTTCATAAGCTCCTCCTTATTTCAAACCGGTATGAGCCATCGTTTCGGTCATACTGCTTTGGGAAATGATGAAGATTACAATCGGCGGAATCAACAGAATAACGGCAACGGCCGAGCTGGCACCGGCGCGGGCCAAACCGCCGGAAGAGATATTGCCCAAAACCGTCGGAAGCGTTTTTAAGCTTTCGCTGTAAATATAGGAAACACCGGTGGTGTTCCAGAAAGTCTGGAACGTAAAAATCACCAAGGTCAGCCAAGCCGGTTTTACCGCCGGCATGGCAATGCCGTAAAAGATACGGTATTCGTTGGCGCCGTCGATACGGGCGGCTTCCAAAACCGAATCGGGAATGGCGCTTTCCATGAACTGCATCATCAGGAAAACACCGAACGTACCTGCCATCGGCGGCAACAGCATTGACCAGTAGGTATTGATCATCCCAAGCTTTGAAATGATGATGTACTGCGCAACGCCGGTAACCTCCGGACGGAAGAGCAACGCCCACACAATAATGCCGGAAATGATGACTTTACCCGGAAAACGGTGCTTGGAAAGCGGGAACGCCGCCATGGAAGCGATCAACACGTAAGCGACCGTGCCGACGATTGAAATAAACAGACTGTTGAAAACGTAACGGGAAAGCGGAACCCACAGATTTTGACACAGTTGATATACCTGAATGTAGTTATCAAAGGTGGGGTGCTTTACAAAAAATTTCGGCGGATAGGCGAAAATCTCCTCCATCGGTTTGACCGACTGCACCAAAGAGTACACAATGGGCAACGCCATAAACGTTCCGACGATCAGCAAAAACAGAAAGATGGCAAACGTTCCGCCAAAGGAACGGGATAACCGTACACGACTTTTTTCACGCCTGAAAACGGATTTTAAGGACAAGATTTTCACCTCCCGTATTACGAGAATTTAGATAATGCCTTGCGGATGACCACCCAGGAAATCAGCATAATGGCAAACAGCACCACCGCAATGGCCGAAGCATAGCCCATTTCAAAACGGATGGTACCGTAGTCGAGCATATGCAGAAGCAGGGTGTGCGTGGAATAGTTGGAGCTGGGGAAACCGGTAATGGCCGCATTGGCATAACCGACGGCAAAAGCGCCCGAAATGGACATAACGGCACCGAACAGCAGCTGCGGACCCATTTGCGGCAGAGTGACGTACCACAGTTCCTGAAAACGGTTTTTTACACCGTCGATGGCGGCGGCTTCAAAATAACTGCGGTCTAACGCATTGAAACCGGCGACAAAGGCCAAAAATCCGCTACCCAAGCTTAACCATACGATAACGATCAACACAACGATCACGTTGTAGGTCGAATCGGTCAGCCATTGAACGGGGTCGTTGATGATGCCGCTGCTGATCAAAAAGGCATTCATAAGTCCCTTTGAGTCACCGCTGAAAATGTAGGTCCAAATGTAATAGATGTTACCGGCAAGGGTCGGCGCATACATAATCAAAATCAAAAACCAGCGCAACGCACGGTTCATTTCATTGATCAGCCACGCAACGACAAAGCTCATAATATATCCGAGCGGACCGGTCAGCAGGGCGAAAACCAAGGTGTTTTTGAGGGCCTTTACAAAAATATCGTCCTCCAAAAACATACGGATGTAATTATCAAATCCGACGAATTTCGGCATTTGAAGCATATTAAACGAGGTAAAGCTTAAAAAGACGGATGAAATCATCGGAATAGCGACAAACACGGTGAATAACAGCATAAACGGAAACATCAGCACGTAGCTGGCACGCGCATTCCAAATGCGGGTACGCAACGGTTGGGTTCCGTCGTTACGCTTGCTTTTCTGCTTCATTTCCCTTCCTCCTTACCTCTTATTTCAAGCCGAATTCTTTTCGTTTACGGGTGATTTCGGCGTTCATATCTTTATTGTAAATATTCAGCGCACGCACCGGATTTACTTCTTCGTCAATAACAATGCGGAATGCATTGGTCAGACAGCGTGCAATGAAGTAGTTGCCCGGAATTTGCGGAATATCGGTCACCTGTTGCCACTGACTGCACAGTACTGCTTTTTCCGCGTCGTTCCAGCCGATATCGTCAAACGCCTGAACGTTTGCGGTATCGTAACGGGCGGCCACGCCGAGCGAGGCTTCCAGCTCGACCCCGTAGGCCGACTGCGTTTCGGCGCTGACCCACCATTTTAAGAACTGCCACGCCGCGTCTTTAACCTTGCTGTCCTTCAAAATGACAGCCGCGGTACCGGCCGCCGTTTCGGTGCGGTCGATCGTGCCGTCCGCCTGCATTACACCCGGAATGGGCGCCATTTTCCAAAGACCGCGAATTTCGGGAGCGGCAGCATACAACTGGTTATAGGTGACGTAGCTCATAATACCGATAGGCATTTCACCGGTGCGGAAGCGGTTGAAGAAATCGAACGAGCGATCCAAACCGTACTTTGCATACAATTCCGTCCATGCTTCAAATGCCTCATACGCAACGGTTTTATCAAAAGCGGTTTTGCGTAAATCCTCCGTATAGTAGCTGCCGCCGTTTTGCAGCAGTTGCTTTTCAAAGAAAGAAATACCGGAAGAAATACCTGCGTTCAAGGCGTTGGTTTCAAGCACACCGACCTCCAAATGGTTTTTCTGCAACAGCTCGATATCGGTGTAGAAATCGTCCCACGTTTGCGGAACGGCAATGCCCAGTTCGGCTAAAATATCCTCTCGGTAGAAGAGCATATCATAATTTTGAGTTTCGGGTACGGCGTAGGTACCGCCGCAGTATTCGTAAGGAATCCATGCCGACGGGTAGAATCGGTCATAAACCTCCTTGAAGTCCTTGTTTTCGGAAAGGTCGTACAAAGCGCCGCGCATGGCAAGGTTGATGGGTGTATCCTTCGGCGTAAACAAAGCAACGTCCGGCCCCTTGCCGGCAAGCGTTGCCTGAACCAGCGGTGACGAAGCGGTGCCCGCCGCCGTGGAAACCACGCTTAACGAAACGCCGATGCCTGTTTCGGGCGTAAATTTGTTATCGATCAGATTTTTCAGGATTTGCGCCTGATCACGACCGTTGGAGATCCACACGGTGATTTTGGAATTGGTCTTGCCGTTACCGGCCGCCGATCCGACCGAGTTATAATCCTCAACAAAGGAGGCGAAGAATCCTTTGCAACCGTAGGAAAGCGACGGCCAGAAGCCGGCCTTGACCGACGGTAATTCTTTTTTGGAGGAAAGGGTGATGTAATCCAACTCCAGCGGTTGCTCGCTTAAGGTCAAGATCAGCGAGCCCAACGACTCGATCTTATCCTTAAAGGCGGCAACACGGGCGGAAATGGAAAGTGGCTTTTTTAAGAACTGATCCAGCATAACGATCATTTCATAAACGACCGAAGCCTGCGAGCCACCTGTTCCGTTGATTTTTTCGATGGTTTTATAAAGTGCGTCCAGCTGATTGCGTACCGAACGCATATTTTCAAGCAGATCGGGTACGGCCTCTTCCAAATAGTAGGTACGGTATTTATCGGGAGTAGTGCCCGTTACCATAATGATACTGCGATAGATACTGTTCAGCTGTAAAACACTGTCCGAAAGGTTTTTCAGCGCCATACCCATCGGGCCTGCCGCTACCGAAAGACGAAGCTCGTGCGGACCCTTGGTCAAGTGGAACAGATACGGCTTGCCGTTTTTGTCCTTTAATTCCTTCATGTACCAGTTCAGGTCATACGGGAAGGAGATGTTTTCCACTTCGGCAAAGGGAACTTCGCCGTCAATGGAAAGGGTGCGGTAGGAATTGACGCCGTTTTGATAGTTTTGACGGGCCTTCAGCGAAATTTCGTACCAACCGTCCTGCGGGGCTTCGATTTGCCAGCTGATCCACTGACCCTGCTGTGCCCAGTTGGACTGTCCGATCGTGTTATCACGAATGCGGGAGTAATGGCTGGGGCTGACAGCCGGACCCGAGCGGTCGTAGGTGGGATACAGCATTGAAGAAGATTTTTCATAGGATTTTTCGGCTTCGTAAACCGCCAAAACAGAATCGGCCGCCTTGGCGCCCTTGCTGTATTCGGCGTAAGAAGGCAATTCGGTGATCGGTTGCAGCGACAACGCCCCGATGACCATACTTTCTTCGAAATAAGAAACGGTTACGGTATGCTCCCCTGCTTTATCAAAGTAAAAAGCGTAGGCCGAATCGTAATAACCGTCTTTATTGCACAGACGTTCGCTGTTCCAACGGCCGACCTCCGCCTGAGAGGGGCGCAGATCGTTGCCGTACTGATCGCGCTTGATACCGGAGGCATCCTTATAGACGCGGGAAACCGAGATTTTTTCAGCTTCGCCGAACGGGAACTTTCCGTCGATCATCAGCGAGAAAACAACGTCCTTCATCTTGCCGGGAATGGCGAAGTATTCCAATTCAACGTTGTAAACGCCGGCTTCCGGAACCGAAAAACCGTATTCTACCGTGCGCTGTTCCGACGAAAGCAGAATGCCGTCACGCGATTGTTCGGTTTGATGCTTATATTCGGCGGAGGTCGCCTGCCCGACAACGGTTTCCTTCCCCTTGGTGGCAGTGGCGTATTCCTGCATATATGCGGCATAATCCGAAGAGCCTGACAAAGCCGCAAGCAATTCCTGCGTGGCTTTAATCTGCTCGGCTTCCGTTGTTTCAACCGTTTCGGGTTCGGCCACAGCCGCAACGGATGCCATATTAAAAGTGCCGAGCAACAGCACAAGCGTCATCAACGCGGACAACAGCCTTGCGGAGCATCTCATTCTCTTCATCTGCCTTTCAACAAATATCAACCGTTTCGTTTTTTCAAAAATTCCTTAAAGTATACACCCCAGAACGGTGTGGGCTCAAAGGTATCCAAGCTTTTGATCAAGGACGGGCCTGCCGTATCGTGGAAATCCCACGCAGTGATGTGGTATTCGTTCTTTTCGACCCAATCAAGCAGGCGGGGAACCCATTTATCGCTCGGTTCACGCTGGGGACCTTCGTACACCTGCACGTTTTCACCGTAGTGACCGCATTCACCGATCAAAACGGGGTAATCCTTGTTTACAACGTCGACCAGCTCGTCCCAGTTTTCAAGCTTTTTCCACGGATATTCGTGCGAATCCAGCACGATACCGTTGCCGCCGTTATCCTTGATGACGTAACCCTTGGCAACGCCGTCCAGTTCATAACCCCAGTCAAGTCCCGCCACGATGGCGATGTTCTTAGCGCCGATGGCACGAACGGTATCGACCATTTTTTGCAGACCCGGTGTAGTATAGGTGATTTTTTCGAGGACCGGCTCGCCCGACTCGTCACGCATGATTTGGTTGCCGACGTTCTGCGGTGCATATTCAACGGTGATCTCACCGCCGTCACGCCAGCATTCCCACGATACCTTGAACGGTTCGTTGAAGATGCCGAACAACACGTTCGGATGATTGCAATAGCGTTTGGCGATTTCTTTCCAGAAAACAAGGCTGTTCATATCCGGCATATTACCGCTGATGAATTCACCCCACGAGCCGCAATTACTGCGATGCAAATCCATTATAACATATTTCTTGCGTTTTGCAATTTCGGTAACGATGGAATCGACAATGGCACGGTAACGCTCGCCGCTTTCATCCTCGCCGACCTGATCCCCGCCGAAGCCGAACCAACGGTCCTGCGAAAGGGGCAGACGAATGATGTTTGCGTGCCATTCATCCATCGCGTAACACACGGTATTCAAAAGTTTTTCGGGGTTGCAAAGCCACTCCAACGAAGCACAGTTTACGCCGGTCAGCATAACGCGCTCCCCTTTGCGGTTTAAAATCTTATTGCCTTCAACGTGCAGTTCAAGGTCTTTGTTTTCTTCACGGTATGCTTCAAACATTGCTGATATCTCCCAACACTTTTAAGTTATTTTCAATCAATTCGCAACGCTGTTTTACACAGTCGCCGGAACGAAGCGGATCCTTCGGGGTACAGAAAACGTATTCGGTCAAGCGAGCCAAATCGGTTTCGGCTACGTGGGTGCGGGTATCGGACGAACCGTAGTAGATGTAAACCTTGCCCTCGTCATTGACCACGGCACCGTTGGTAAACACTACGTTGGAAACGTCACCCACACGCTCTTCGCCAAGCGGCGCAATCAGGTAACCGCCCGGTTCGGCAATGATTTTAAACGGATCATTCAAATCGGTCGCAAAGGCATACACCACGTAGCGAAGCCCTGCCGCCGTATTGCGAACGCCATGGGCAATATGTATCCAGCCGCGCTCGGTCTTAATAGGCGTGGCACCGGCACCGTTTTTCGATTCGGTGATGGTGTGATAACGGCGGGGACTTAAAAGGATTTCTTCCTCGACCTGCGGATGCATAATATCCTCGCACAATGCAAGGCAAACGCCACCGCCGCTGCCGGCATCAATGAAATCATCCTGCGGGCGGGTATAAAAAGCATATTTACCATCGATCAATTCGGGGTGAAGCACGCAGTTGCGCTGATATTTGGAACGGGAAACGAGATTGGGCAAGCGTTCCCACGTTTTCAGATCCTTGGTGCGTACGATACCGGCCTGAGCCGCCGCCGCCGAAAGATCCGCCTTTTCGGTTTCCTTGCTTTCACTGCAGAACACACCATAAATCCAACCGTCGGCGTGCTTGGTCAAGCGCATATCGTACACGTTGGTTTCTTCGGGGCAGGTATCCGGCAGGCAGACGGGATAATCCCAAAAACGGAAGCCTTCGGTAGGACGGTCGCTTTCCGCCACGGCAAAGAACGATTTACGGTCGTTGCCTTCCACACGGGCCACCAGATAATATTTTCCGTCGAGATAAACCGCGCCGGAATTGAACACGGCGTTTACGCCCAAGCGTTCCATACAGCTTTCGGCACTGAAATCATATTTCCAAAACGGCGGAACGTGGTCACGGGTCAACACCGGATAGGTAAACCGCTGATAAACGCCGTTATAAAAATCGCTGACGGAATTCGGGCGATTGATCAGCTGTTCGTACCGTTCAAAAATTTCGGTTTTTTTGCTCATTTTTCCATAACTCCCAATGCAAAAAAGTATTAAATGCCATTTTCGTTTTTATTTTAACATCTATATATAAAAAATACTATCCTTATTTTTGCATGATTTTCAAAAGCAATGTTAAAAAAACAATATTTTAAATTGTGTTTTCGGTTTTGGCTTCCGTTTTGTGGAAAAAATACATTTTTTATGCCTCGATTTTGCCGTTTTTAAACTTTTCCTGCGAATTTGTATTGCAAAACGGCGAAAAATGCGTTATGATAATTATAAATCATTCGCTTATATTTTGCCGGTATGGTAAAAAAATAAAAGAAAATGATTAAAATATCGGATTTCGGGAGGTATTTTATGTCCTTTACCATTCGCGACAGCGATTATATGGATATGAAAATGGGCTTTGCTTTTCGCTTTCTTGACATTAAGACGGCCATTCAAAGCATGCACAACCACAATTACTACGAATACTTTATCATTACCTCCGGCAAAATCGTTCACGAGGTCAACGGCCAAACCCAGTACCTAAAGGCCGGCGACCTACTGTTTATCCGCCCCGGCGACACACATCGGTACAATATTGACAAAACCACCGATTGTAACATCATTAACGTCAGCTTCCGCACCGTTCACTTTGAGCGGGTGGCCGCATATCTTGATAATCCGGCCATGGAAAAGCTATGCACCGCCGAAATGCCGCCCAGCATTTGTCTGAACGCGCAACGCCTTTCGGCCCTGAAGCGCAAGCACTATATGCTGAACGTTTGCTCAAACAATGACGAGCTGTTGACAATGCTGAAAACCCTGCTGGTGGACACCTTCAGTTATATGCTGATGGAATACGAACAACAGGCGCAGGCCGACCTGCAAAATCCCCTGCACCCCGCCCTGCTTCAGATGAACACGCCGGAAAGCATTGAAGAAGGTTTGCCGGCTTTACTGCGCTATTCCGGATTCAGCCACGGGCACTTGTGCCGCATTATGAAAAAGGAATACAATACGACCCCCATCAAGTACATCACCGATTTGCGTTTGCAGTATGCCGCCAATCTGTTAGTGACGACCGACTATGATATTCTTTCCATTTCGGTGCGTTTGGGCTTTTCTTCATTGAGTTATTTTATTACGATTTTCAAGAAAAAGTACGGCGTTACGCCCTCCCGCTATCGGGCGGAGCAAAGCAACGCCGTTGATCCGTAAAACAAAAACCGACTTCCGAGTAAAAACTCGAAAGTCGGTTTTATTTTATAACGTTTCTTTTTTAAGACGTACAAGATCACGCACGTCAACCGAGCGGTCCCGCGTGACGTCGGCGCCTGCGTGCAGACATTCCCCGTCTGCACCGAGGATAATTTTCTTCAAGGCCGCAACATCGGCGGCGGTTTTGTGCAGATCACCGTTTAAATCACCGATATGCACCCCGTTCACCGAGATGTTTTTCATTCGCACGTAGCCCTGTGCCAAAAATGCCACGTATTTTACCTGCTTATCGGTCTTAAAGCTTACCGTACCGATAATATCGGTCGATGCATTTTCAATGATATTTTCGGCACTGTAGAGGTCGTTCTTGTTGTCCGAAGCAAAAATCACGTAACGGTCGGGATAACCGGCAATGCCCGAAGAAACGGCAATTTCACCGGCGGCATATACGTCGTCCAACGTGAATTCCACCCCGATGTAGCCGTCTGCCATCGCGTAAATATCATAGTGAGTATCGGTATCGCCATCGATGATGAACCGCAGGATATCACTGCCCGAAATTGCCGTCCCGTTATTGTAATGCGCCTGCGCCAAGAACGAACCGTCGCCCGTGATTTTCAGGCGGTTCAGCGGTGTTTTAATACAGCGTGCCGATTTGAAATGCTCATACAAAAGACTGCGGTCGCAATCGGTGTCCCACGTGCCGTCCTCGACGAACTGGCGCACCGCCGTACCCAGCGCCGTCAAATTGCCGCGACTGTCACAAAGGAAGGGTTCTGCACCAAGACTCCACGCCGTGGAGGACATTCCTTTTTCGGTGATCCAACTGAAAATTTTATTGTAAAACGCGCGATCGCGGGCATCCAACGAAGCAATCAAACCGTTGCGGTAATACGGGTTGTACTCCCCAACCACAACCGGATACTCCTCCACCGCCTGCCCGATGGCGGCGTCCCAATCCATCGGCTTATGCGAATAAATGTGCGTATCCAGCATAACCCCTCTGCCAAGGCGGTCCTCGGTGTTGAGGGCGAAGCGCTCGGTGTATTCTTCTACAGAAATACCCAGCGCCGGTGCACGTTGTTCTGCCAACGCCGAAAAGCCGGTTGAAGCAAGCCCCGAAAGGTCAAACGCCCAGTCGATTCCGCCGACAGCCACCACGTTATCCGACAAAGAGCGCACCGTATCCAACAGCGCCGTCATACCGACGCTTTTACGGTTGCCGACGTTTGGCACCGTAACGTTGCCGCCCTCGTAATAGGTGGCCCAATCGCTGATCGGCTCGTTTAAAAGACCGTAAATGCAGTATTCGTTATCGTCGAAATGCGGTGCCGCAACCTGCCAAAATGCCACGATTTCATCGGTCACACCGGCATAGGCGTGGCAGTCAACAATGACGGCAATTTTACGGTCGGTCAAAGCATTGACGAATTTATCAATCAAAGCACGGTACTCTTCGGCGGAACGGGAAACGGTCTGACCGCCGCCCACACCGACGCCGCCCCGCACGTACAGTACGGGATCGACCGCCAAACGGACGATTTTACTTTTATTCCACACGCCGCCGATAATGGAATTCAGCGCCGTATCGGCATCCGACTGCCCGTAAGCGGTACTGCCGTCACCGTAAGAGCTCCACGAAAAGTGCGGAATATTGACCCCTTGCAGTGAAACCGGCGTGCCGTCAACCAGCAGTTGTTTTCCCTTTGTTGTGACACCTGTGTTTCCCACCGGCAATTCCTCCTGCTTTTCGGTGCCGAAAAACTGCACCTCTTTAATGCGTTGATTGCCGACGTAACCGGTACAGAAAAATGCGATATACCGCACGTTTTTTCCAATCGTAACGGTTTCGGGGGCATCTTGTGAGACGACCAACCCATCCGCTACGCGGTTGGATTCCCCGTACAGATTGCTCAGCTTATCCGAAGCATAAACACGGTAGGTATCTTTCCGATCGGAAGCACCCGAATAGATGACGACCCGCTCCCCGAAATAGGTGTTGTCCAGCGTCATTAAAACGCCGACGTATCGGGGCGTTTCCCAATCGAGTGCACCGTAAACGTCGGTAAAAGCAGAGGTATTGCCGTCGGTGATCGTGGATAATGCTCCGTTTTGATCAAAACGCCCATTATATTCGACCTGACCGCCGAACACCTTCATCAAAACGCCCTCTGCCGATTGCAGATGCGTGATGAACAGATTGTCGGTTTCAGCACAGGGATTTAACCCCAGCATCCCCACCAAAAACACGATGCAAATGAGTATTGAAAGCGATCTTTTCATAATTCTCCCTTTGAAAAACGCCGTTCCGGCATCGGGCAAACCCTTGATTTCGGAACGGCATTTTTTGCTTTGCGATTAAAAATTATTCAGCGGCGACGGTCTTCTTAATGCGGACCAAATCGCGGACGTCGATTACACCGTCGTTGTTGGCGTCGGCCAAAGTGGTATCCAAATCACTGACCGTATTGCCAAGCAGGTGTGCCTTCAACATCACGCAGTCGTCGGCATTGATGTTGCCGTCAAAGTCCACGTCACCGTAGCTCTTATAATACTTAGAAGCGTGGTTGGCGCAGGCAGTCAGCACAGCCACACGGCCGTCGGCGTTGATGTACGGATGATTTGCAAAGGCAGAGGCATCACATTCGATACCAAACAGCGCATTGACGTAGCAAACACCGGCAATATACTGACCGTAGCTGTTTGCGTGCTGATAATAACCGTCGTTTTCATTCGGGTAGTGGTAATCGTTCACTGCTTCACGAACGTACTCGAAAGCAATACCGGTCGGGATGATTTCAAGTCCGCATTCACGTGCGGCATTTTCGGTGTTGGTCTTAATGGTTTCAAAAATCTCGTGATTCCAAGAGCCCCAACCCCAAACTTCGTGGAACATCAGTTTGGCATTCGGTGCGTGTTTGGAAACGTAATCAACCAAACCGGGCAGCGCGTCAAAGCTGCTTGCGGAGCGTGCATCATAACTGCCCTGCTGGAACACGACAACGTCCCAATCCATGAAATCCAAAGCCTGTGCTACGGTGTAGCTGCCTGCATTAGACTTCCAGGACGGTGCCTCGGTACCGTAGGTCTTGCGCTCGCCGTTGGGCGAAACGACCTGGAATTTGAAGACTGCCATATCGTTGGTGGCGGCTTCTAAATGTTGAGCCAGCGTGCAGGACGGATATTTCAAATAACCGAAGGTCAATGCCTTGCCGTTGGCATTGGCAATGTCGGAAGCATAGATAGAGGTGTTTTCCGAAAAGCTGTTACCAATGGTCAAAACGCTCAATACGTTCGGATCCTTTTCGGGGGCTTCTTCGGGAGCCTTGCCGCTCCACAACTGGAATTCGGCAACGTTTGCGCCGTCCTGCGAGAAGATGGCAACATACTTTACGTATTTGCCGATCTCGATCACCGTGCCGGCCTTCGTTGTTTCATCAAACTCGCTGACAACGTTGTAGTTGGTGTAAAGCGTATCCATCGCATCGCCGGCGTAAACCTTAAACGCACCCTCGGCGTAGATGACCAAGCGATCTGCAAAGGTATTTTCATTCAAAGAATAGAGTGCACCGGGATAAATCGGATATTCCCAATCGAGCGCGCCCCAAACCTCTTTGGTTTCTTCCAAATTGCCGTCAACCGAAGCGGCGATAACACCGTTGTAATCGAAACGGCCGTTTTCCGAAACGGCGCTGTCAATAACGCTCATGGCAATGGACTGCGTGTCACCCAGTGCAGTTTGGAACAGATTCTCGGAATCATCGGCTTCGCCGTTCGGGTCGCCCGTCCACAGCTGGAATTCTTTAACGCGCATAACGCCGTCATAGTTCGTGCAGAACAAAGCCAAGTATTTCACTTCCTTGCCGACAGATACGTTTACGGGGTCGTTGCCGCAAACCACTTCACCGATCATATTGGCACCGGTGTAAAGGTCGCTTAACGAATTGGAAGCATATACACGCCAGGTTTCCTGCAAATCGTCAAAGCCGGAATAAACGGTCACGCGGTCGGCGTAAACCGATTCGGTCAAGGTATAAACGGCACCGACGTAACGGGCCGGATCCCAATCCAATGCGCCGTAAACGTCATGCGTGGTAGCAAGATCGCCGTCGATCGAGCCATCCAATGCGCCGTTACCGTTAAAGCGGGTGCTTTCCTGAACGTTGCCGTTGGAAACAAACATCAACAGACCGCCGGCAGATTGCAATTTTGTCTGCAATGCGTTTTCCGGACGGAAAATCGCACTGTCGTCGCCGGTCCAAAGTTCAAATTCCTTGACGCGCATTACGCCGTCATAAGCAGTGCAGACCAAAGCAACGTACTGAACTTCCTTCTTCAGTTCAACGTCTACACCCTTGCCGTTACAGGTGACTTCGTCAATCATATTGACACCGCTGTAGAGGTCATCCATCGAAGTGGAAGCATATACACGCCAGGTTTCCTGCAAACTTTCATTACCGGAATAAAGCGTGATGCGGTCGGCGTAAACCGATTCGGTCAAGGTATAAACCGCGCCGACGTAACGGGACGGATTCCCATCCAAAGCACCGTAAACGTCCGTGGTGGTAGCGGTGTCGCCGTCGATCGAGCCGGCCAACGCACCGTTGCCGTCAAAACGAGAAGATGCTTCGACGTTGCCGTTGGAAACGAACATCAGCATACCCTCGGCAGAATCCAACTTGGTTTGGAAAGCATTTTCCGGACGGAAGATGGCACTGTCATCGCCGGTCCAAAGCTCAAATTCCTTCAAGCGGATGTTATACAGTTCAAAATCGGTGCAGAAGAATGCAACGTATTTTACGTAGTCTTTAATCTCAACGTCAACACCGGCATTGCCGCAGGCAACTTCTCCGACAATATTGGAGGCGCTGTAGAGATCATCTAAAGAATTGGAGGCATATACACGCCAGGTATCCTTCATATCATCAAAGCCGGAATAAATGGTTACGTGATCGGCATAGACCGTATCATTAAGCTCATAAACCGCACCGACGTAGCGGGACGGATCCCAATCCAGTGCGCCGTAAATATCGGCCTGCGTGCTGCAGTCACCGTCGGTCGAAGCGGCAATAGCGCCGTTGCCGTCAAAGCGGGTAGATTCTTCAACGTTGCCGCTTGAAACAAACATATTCATACCGGTAACGTTTTTCAGTTTGGTGCGGAAAACGTTTTCCGAACGGAAGACGGCGCTTTCATCGGCAGACCATACCTGGAATTCACGCACACGGGCGTCCTTATCGCCGTTGCCCAGTGCCAGCGTTTTGATGCTGTCGAAAACAATGCCGATGTACTGAACCGTACGGTCAACCTTAACGGTTGTTCCGCTGCCATCACAAACGACTTCGTCACTGACAATATTGTTTGCGCTGTATAAATTCTTTAGCGTATCGGAAGCATATACGCGGAAAACATCGTTATTATCGGCATAACCGGAGTAAAGAACGATCGAACCGACGTAGTATGCGGCATCCAAATGATAACGCGCACCGATCAGGTTGGTGCTGGTTTCATTGTAAGAGTACACGTCGTGCGGGGTGGTCAAATCCCCGTCGGTGGAACCGGCCAACGCCCCTCTTGAATCAAAACGGGCAACGTCATCAAACGTGCCGGCCGATTCGTTATAGGCTTCACCGTTGTTCCAGCCGTAATAAACGGTTTCGTGTGCCGATTCCAAATGGGTTTGAAGCAGGTTTTCGGGAACGAACTTCTCTGTTTCAGCCATGGCGGAAATCGGGAACGCGGCTACAACCATTAAAACGGAAAGGGTCAAAGCCAACATTCTTAATAAATTTTTAACCTTCATTAAAAGAAACTCCCTTCAAATTTATAAATTTCTATCGTTATTGTAACAAACATTCATCTTCAAATACTTTCTCTTTTTTGACATCTTTATCATTTTGAACGGTTTTTTAGGTGAAAAAATGTATTTTTCGCATATTTTTTAATAAAAATTATGTATTTACAACAACTATAGGCTGCTTAGCCTTGCCAAAATACCGTTTTGACATTCCTGACGCATATCAAATGCAAAATTTCGGAATTATCTCAAAAATTTAACATTGCGCAATTTCGCATTTCCCGAAAACACCGACAAAAAAGCAAAAAAAACACCCTGCCACACAGAACGGTGACAGGGTGTCGGTTAAGCGTTAATTCAGAATTTATCGGCAATGTTGTTTGCCAAGTCTGCCAGCGGAGAATTCTTTGCGCCGCCGAA